>DASTTD010000062.1:0-9760 GCA_035760325.1 Gemmatimonadaceae bacterium | reverse complement strand
GGTCTCGGTGTTGTGATTGTAGATCTCCGGCCGCGCCTCGAGGACAGCGCGAATGCTTTCCTCGCTTCCCTGAAAATCCGGAACCAGCACTTCAACCGAGCATCCGGGATTCCGCTCGTGAATCTGTCGTATGGTTTCGGCGAATATATAGGCGCCAAAATCGGGCAGATCATCGCGATCGACGGAAGTTATCACCGCATGCTGAAGCCGCATCTCGGCGATGGCCTGTGCCACCCGGCCAGGCTCGGCTATGTCGTACTGTGGTGGGCGCCCGTGAGCGACCGCGCAGTAGGCGCAGTTCCTGGTACAGACGTCGCCCAGGATCATGAACGTCGCAGTGCCATGCTCCCAGCACTCGCCCACGTTCGGGCAGTGGGCTTCCTCACACACCGAATGCAGATCGAGCTCACGCATTAACTGCTTGAGACGTATGTAGTTGGGCCCACCCGGAGCCTTGACCTTCAGCCACGACGGCTTCCGCTCGGGGAGCGGCTCGGCGCGGTGGCGACCCAGAATCTGGTATAACGGGGGGGTCGGGTGGGAGAGATGGTTGGCCATGGTGGAGTTCGAGGGCAGTTACTGGGGATCCAGGGCTCGAGTGAACAGTGTTGAGTTGGGGTGATCAGTGGGAGACGACAACTCATAACTACCACTCACGACTGTCGACTCACGACTGGGATCTCCTCCACCCGACCTGGAACTGTCGGGCGTCGAACAAGCTGAATCTATATCAAAACCTCCCCGGCCGAAATTGTGACAGGTCATGGCTAAGTGGCGCTCCCGTCACGAGATCGGCCACTACGTCCCCAGTGAGCGGCGCCATCAGCACCCCGTTTCGCGAGTGCCCGCACGCGTAGATGAGCGATGGATGGTCCGGATCTGCACCCAGAATCGGCAGCATGTCGGGAGTGACGGGGCGCAATCCGGCCCACGCGCGCGGTGCCTCGGGGCTCCGGAGTGAAGGACAAATTTCTTCGGCCGCCTGGCGCACATTCCTGATGCCGCTTTCCGTCACGCCGGCATCGAACCCGGTGTTCTCCATGGTGCTGCCCCCGATGGTTCCGTCCCCGCGGGGCACCACATAGCCTCGCGGACCATAGACCACGTGCCTCAGCGGCGAGGACGAATATGAGACGAGCTGTCCGCGGGCGGGCGCAACCGCTCGCGCGAAGGGTGCGCCACTGATGCTGCCCGACCAGGCTCCAGCCGCGAGGACGACGAAAGGTGCCTCCATCCGCGTGCCTGATCGATTGTGGACCACACACGATTTATCATCCGGCTCGACCCCGAGAACGGCGTCATCGAGCTTCCTGATCGCGGCCGCGGATCCAACCGCACGGTCCAATGCCTCGAAGAGGACGGTGTTGTCCACCGCTCCATCGTCGGCGTTGTAGACAGCGCCCAGTCCGTGTGAAAGCGCGGGCTCCAGCTCGCGCACGTCACTCTGTTCCAGCCAGCGGCTGGTAGGCAGCGCGCTGCGCCGGAGCCCCCTTATCCCCTTTTCGCTCAACGCCAGCTGAAGAATGCCGAGCCGGTTGAGCGGAACCCGGATGCCTGTCAGCTCCATCAGGCGCTCGAGGTAGCCGGGGTAGCGGTCGCGTGCGGCGATCGCGAAAGCGTGCGCCGGGCCCGACGCCCGCTCGACGGAAGGCGCAAGCATTCCCGCCGCCGCCGGGGATGCTTCGCCAACCCGGCGTTCCCCGATTACAATTACACCAGCTCCTCGCTCAGCCAGTGCGAGCGCGGAAGCGAGACCGATGAGCCCACCTCCGACGACGATGGCGTCCGGGCGAGAGCTCAAGCCGGCCTCTGAAACATCCCGCCGCCCGCTACCGTAAGGAAGCTCGTCACCGTTTTGGAGAACAACATGCTGCGCGCCATTTTCATGATCGGCCTTCTCGCCATGCTGGGCCTCTTTGCCGTAGGCATGGTGTTCAAGCTATTCGGCGGGATACTCGCTCTGACGTTCTGGGTAGTCGCGGTTGCGCTCAAGGTACTTATCGTCGGCGGGGTGCTTTACCTCGCCGTCCGGCTCGTCGCGCCGGCGACAGCGGAGCGACTCAGGGATCGGTTCTCGGGAACCAGGCTGACGCGGTACTAATTCTCAGTTGGCGTTTTCCATTGCCTCGATCACGGCCCAAACCAGCAGCGGCACCATGATCTCATGGTGCCCGGTGATCTCGTAGCCCTTGCCGGTCCCGTGAGTCGGCCTCTGCACGACGTTCACTCGCGGCCGGTAGTGGCGCTGCATGTCGAGATCGCAGGTGGTGAAGGTGGTCGGCCTTCCTTCGTTGAGATTGCGCGCGATCGTCAGCGCCTTGAGGAAAACCTCAGGCATTATCACCGCGCTGCCGAGATTGAGCACGACGCCACCATCGTGCAGACTGGGTAGCGACGCCGCGAGCCGCCTGAAATCCCGGTGACTGGTTTCTCCGACCGCCGCGCCGCTCGTGGCTGGATGCTGATGAATGATCTCCGCGCCGATCGCGGCGTGAACCGTGAACGGAATTCCCAGTCGGTCGGCGCAGAGCATCACCGATAACTCGGGATTCGAGAGCGATTCGGTTCCCAGCGCGCGGGCCAGCGACTCTCCCATGCCGAGCCCCTGCTGCATCCCGGCGATGAACGCCTCGTTCATTCCACGCCCGGTCTCCTCCGCCATGCCGAAGGTTCCGTCGACGAGGCCACGCGCGACGTCCTCCGACGTCGCGCCGAACCGGGCGATCTCGTAGTCGTGGATCGCGGCGGAGCCGTTCATGGCGAGGTGGGTGATGACGCCGCGCTGCATCAGATCGATGAGCAGCGGAGCGAGGCCGGTCTTGACGATGTGACCGCCCAGCATGACGACCACCCCCCGCTTTTTCCGGACGGCGGTGGCTATCGCCTCGACAACGCGCCGGAAGTCGCGCGCGACCAGAACATCGGGCAGCGATTCGAGAAATTCGCCGAAGCTGCGGTCCGCGGCGGCTGGAGGAGGGGAAGCGAACTCACCGGCGGCAACCTTGTTAGGCCGCCGCTCGATGGGAACCGTGCGGATTCTGGAAAGATCTGCTTCGCGCGGGCCTGGTTTACCGCCTAGGGATTCGGCGATGGGTAATAGGATTTGAGAAACAGATTCAGCGAGCCGAAGGAGAGTCTCGATTTGAGCTGAAGGATGATGTGCCGATCGTCGTCCGATAGCCAGATCTCGGCGTGGCCGTTCTCGGAGAAAATCCCCTTCGTCTTGATCACGGGCTGAATCACGATGGCGTTGAACGTTCCCGCGGGCACCCTGACACGCTCCTTTCGCAGAACCTTGATCCGAACCGGATTGCGATCGGGACGGAAGTATCTGTGGAAGTCGTAGGTCTGCCCGACGACGAGCGGGATGGTTCGAACGAAATACAGGAACGATCCATCGTCGAGCGGGTTGGAGACCGACTTCTCCTCCTTCGGCTCCTTCTTGTTGGTCTGGATGAATACCGAGCGCTCGGGATAGATCTCGAACTTTCGCGTCGTGTTCCTGCCGCCTTCCTCGAGCTCCTGCACGAAGCGGAGCGAAGAGAGGGTCTCGGCGTCGATCCAGCTTTCGTAGACATCATTGACGCGGTACAGGAAATTTCCCCCCTGCACCCAGAACGCCGTGTGCCACGCGGGGCGGCCACGCAGATGCTCCAGCGCCACGACTTCCATATGTGCTCGGCCGACTCGGAGCCGGCCAAACCGCACCTCGTACTCCATGCGCTCGCCGACACCGAATGGAACCTTCGCTCTGTCAGCTCCGCCATTGGATTCGGCGGTGCCGGGCGCCTGTCCGCCGGCGACCGAAGCGACCGCGACGAAGAGCCCCACGGCGAAACGCGCGACCCCGGTCATGCCGCACCTCCGGCTGGCGCCGACAGCAGGTGGGCGCGGCGGCTGAATCGATACAGACCGAATGCGTCGGCGATGGGACGGACTCTGCTTTCCCTGGTGCGGAGATCATATCGCGGCGCCAGGTCGACGTTCTCCACGCGGCGCGCGAAACGCGTCGCTCTGACGAGAAGCTCCATGTTGGCGGCCCATCCCCTCGTCGTGATCAATGGCTTTTCACCAAGGGACTTGAGGACTTCCCGCAGGACAGAGATGCGATATAGACGAAACGTGGTGAACGGATCGGCGCCCGCGCTTTTCGGGATCTCAGAGCGCTGGATCCACGTGGCGAGACGACGCAGATGCCTCACCGGCGCCGGAGCCTCCGCGACCTGCTGGCGCGCTGCGACAATGTCAGCGCCACCCTCGAACCGCTTCACCAGCTCCGGGATGTTCTCGGGTTGATCCGTGAAGTCCCCTTGCATGACTACCGCGGCGTCGCGGCGGGCGTAGCGGGTACGCCTGCTTACCTCGCGGCAGAGCTTTTCGAGCGCGTAGCCGTAACCCTGGCGAGTTTCGCCTTTCACGATGGTGAGCGGAATTACATCCGCGTACGGCGCGAGCGTCTCGAGCGTGCTGTCAGAGCTCGCGTCGTCGTACACGATTATCTCGTATTCGCGAGAGTAGTCCTGGAAGACCCGGCGAATCCTCCACAGAAGGACGCCGATCGTAGTGCTCTCGTTATAGGCCGGTATGCAGATATAGATCAAAAAGACTCCGAAGTTCGGGCGAATCCCCGTCAAACTGCCCGGATACACGCGTTCCCGTGAAACACGGGGGTAAGGGTGCAAGATAAGTATCTGACGAGCACCCGCTACCCCGCCGTAACTGTCTTATACACCTCAGCAGTGCGTTCGATCATGGCCGCGGTGTCGAATTCCTGAGCCCTTTTTCGGGCGCGGTCGGCCAGCCTCCCGCGAAGGGCGTCGTCCGTGATTAGACGGGCGGCGGAGGAGGCAAAGCCCTCGGTATCACCGGGGGGGACCAGGACGCCACTCTCACCGTCCTCTATTACTTCCGGCAGGCCGCCAACCGCGAATGCGATCGGGGGCACGCCGAGCGCCATGGCGTCGATGACCGACGTGCCAAGTCCCTCTGACCGTGCCGGATGCCACAACAGATCGAGACCGGCAACCGCTTCATGAATCTCTGTCACGAATCCCGCATCGAAGGCCTCGAGCCCGTCGATGATCGTCCCGCCTTTCCCCTTGCCCCCGAGTAGGACGAGCCGCGTTCGGAGGAGAACTTCGGAGGGGAGTCGCCGTGCCACCGCGGCGACGGAGTCGAGACCTTTTTCGCGCGTCATTGCGCCAACCATTCCGCACACGACTGTCTCAGCGGGCCAGCCGCGCTCAGCGCGCCAGTCACGTCGCTGGCCGACCTGCGGAGTCGGCACGCCCGAGTAAACCACCCGAATTCGATTTGGTGCGATCCCCGCAGCGACCATTGCGGTTCGCACCGCTTCGGATATAGCGATGAAAGCATCGACCCCGCGGCCGTATTTCAGACGTACTCGCTTCGGTGGAAAAGCAACGCGTCGAGTGACTACGAGACGCGCCTTCCGCCGGAAAAGCTGAGTCAGCAGCCCGATGGTGTGCGAGCGGGCGTCGTGTGCGTGAATGATGTCGGCGCGCCACTCCCGGGCGACGGCGCGCAGCTCGCGCGCGCGGCGGATATCCCATTCCCCCCGGAGCGTGAGACGATAAGTGGGTAGGCCGGCGCGCTCGGCGCGCTGAATGAGCGGGGATCCGGCGGGCGCGACGACGAGCGTTCGATAGCCACGGTCGTGAAGGCCGGCAGCGAGGAGTAATACCTGTCGCTGCCCGCCTCGCCAGCTGCGTCCCGAATCGACGTGCATAACCCGGGGGAGAAGAGCTGACACTACTCGCTTATCTGCCGGGCGAAAGCATTGAAGAGTCCGCGGTCCCAGGGCTCGGGAGATTCCGTCATGTCCTCGGGGTGCCATTGAACCCCCATCACCCACCACGCTTCGTCGACGGATTCAAGCCCTTCGATCACGCCGTCGGGCGACCGCGCGGTGATGCGCATTCCCTCGGCGACATCCTTTACGGACTGGTGGTGAAAGGAATTGACCGAGCATCGCGCGGTTCCCATCGCGGCCTCGATTCTGGACCCCCGCTCGATGGAGATTTCGTGCGAGCGGGAATCTCGCGGCCCCTCGTCGTCGTGCGCGATGGTCGTTTCGCACTCGGATGGAATGTCCTGCACCAGAGTGCCACCGAGCGCCACGTTCAGGATCTGAATTCCACGACAGATCGCGAGAACGGGCGTGCGCCGGTCACGAGCTTCGCGGATCAGAGCTGCCTCCGTTGCATCCCGGGCCGAATTCACCGAACGTATCCTGGGATGCGGGGTCTCACCGTACATGGCGGGGTCGACATCTCCTCCGCCGGTCAGCACGAGCCCCGACACCACGTCGAGGATTGCGGCGGCGGCGCGATCTTCGGAGAGTGGCGGTATAATAACAGGCACGAGGCCTGCGTTTTCGAGGGCAGTCACGTAAGCGGCGGTTAGCCGGACACGACTGGTATCGCCATCCTGGCGGATGCCGGCCGTTACAGCAACTGTGCGAGCTTTATTCGGCTTGCGCGCGGACAGCACTAGTGATTTCTCTTCGACTAAGTACGCTGGCACTGCTACAGATCGCGGCGAGTGCGACAGTGGCGGAGGGTCAAAGTCTCGCCGGGGTTCCCGTCCCTTGCAAGGGGGAAGTAGTCACCCGCATCGAGATCGACGCGGCTCCTCCCTTTCGCGTCACCGGCAACCGGGTATGGCATCGCGCGGGACGATTCGCCGCGAAGCAGCACGCGACGACAAAGGCTGCCGTAATCCGTCGCTTCCTCGCGCTTCAGGTGGGCGACCAGTGTACCGAGCTCAGGCGGACGGAGTCGGAGAGAATTCTCCGCGCGCAGCCCTTTCTGGCTGACGCGACCGTTCTCGCTTTCCCGGACGGCGGCGGTGGTGTCATCCTCGGGATCACCACCGTCGATGAAATTTCGCTCATCGTCGGTGTCGGGTTTTCCGCGAAGTCGATCGTCCATCGCTTCAAGCTGGGTGAAGCGAATCTCTTTGGCGACGCTCTCTATCTTGCCGGCGAATGGAAGAAAGGCGCGCAGTTCCGGGACATCTGGTCAGGTCGGTTTACCGACTACCAGTTTCTCGGCCGGCCGTACCAGCTGCATTTGCAGGGCGGCAGGAGAGAGCTGGGAAGCGACTGGGACGGGGAGCTCAGCCACCCCTTTCTCACCGACCTGCAACGACTTTCATGGAGAACCACCGCCGGGAACGCGGACGGCTACTACTACTTCCGGCGTCCGAATGCGCAATCGGTCGGCCTGCTCGTCGGGCGATCATACAGCGACATCGGCGGGGTGATCCGGTTCGGGCCGCCGTTGGGCCGGCTCGCGCTCATCGGCGGATCGCTCTCCTTCGAGGACGAGGATCCGCGCGGCCTGCCGATTCTCGTGACGGATTCCGGACTGGTGGCGGATACGAGTACGGTTCTGATCGGGCGCTACACCAAGCACCAGACGTCGCGGGTGAACGCGTTGTGGGGGCTCAGAGATGTTCGCTTCATCCGTGGTAGCGGGTTCGACGCACTGGAAGGCGCTCAGGATCTCCGGACCGGCGTACAGGTGGCGACGCTCATCGGGAAAGGCGTGACTTTCCTGCGAGGAAAGGAGGATGACCTGTTTGCGTCGACGGCGTTGTTCGCCGGAATGGGCTCGGACCAGTACTACACCGCACTAGACATCTCCGGCGAGGGACGACGCGGTGAAAATGGAGTGTGGGACGGAATTCTCGCGCACGGCCGCGCCGCCCTGTACCTCAAGCCCATGGACGGACATACCGTGGTCACCGACCTGACCTGGAGCGGGGGGTGGCGGCAGCGCATTCCGTTTCAGCTCACCTTCGCGGACCGCGATGGCGGGCTTCGCGGATTCAGAAAATCCGATGTCGGTGGAGGGCGGCGTCTCGTCGCCCGGGCGGAAGACCGCTTCCTCTTCGGGCGCTACAAGCAGGTGGCCAGCTTCGGCTTCGCCGGCTTTGCGGAAGCGGGCAAGCTCTGGGCGGGTGACTCTCCGTTCGGCATCGACACTCCACTCAACGCATCGATCGGGGTCAGCATCCTCGGCGCCGCGCCGCCACAGTCGCGGCGGATGTGGAGACTCGACTTTGCCGTTCCGGTGAAGGGCGATCGCCGCCCCGGATTCGAGGTGCGAGTGACTTCTCTCGATCTCACGCGCACGTTCCGCGTCGAGCCGCGGGATATCTACAACAGCAGGGAGCGATCGGTGCCGTCGAACGTATTCAACTGGCCATAGACCTCGATCTGTCAGTGTCCTGGAAACGTGCACGTCGAGCCGTTTGCCAATAGTCGAGGTGGAAAGGATAGAACGAACTCAGAACTACCTGTTCCGCGTGATTGTTGCGGGTGACGGGTTGCGGGTGCATGCGCAGGCCCGCAACCGGGCTACAGGCCACCATGACCCACAACAGGTAGTTCCGGTTTTGTCGACGTATCCGCAGGTCTATCGCGTGGCTCCGGGAATGAACTCCCAGCGCACTGTCACTTGCGCGCTAACTGACAGATCTCGCGGCATGATGTGAGTCGGACCCCCACTCATGCTTCCCGTCAACACGATCTCGCCGCCGGCTGCCCGAAACATCGGAGAGCTAACGCCCGAATTGGCCGAGATCAGCCGCCCGAGTGAGCCACCGGCCGCGCGCGCAATCGCTTCGGCGTCGGCTCGCGCCTCGCGCACCGCTTCCGCGAGGGCGGCACGGCGGCCCTCCCTGAGATGCGTGGACAGGAACTGTGGGGATGAGATCTCCGTCGCTCCGCCCCTTAACGCCGCATCAATGATCTTTCCCAGATCGTCGAGGCGGCGAACCTCGACGCGGACGGAATTACGCGCGACGAATCCGGCAGGTGTCTGCCGACCTCGCTGCTCTTCGTAATGCTGGCCCACTGAGTAACCCACCGTCGTAAGATCCGTTGCCGCGAGCCCCTGCGAGCGCAGCCAGCTCAGTGTCGACTCCAATCTCCTGGCATTTTCCGCGGCCGCCTGAGCGGCGGTTGGCGCACGAGTCGTGACGCTGACGGTAAAAGCTGCCGAGGTCGGAGCGATCGTAGTGTCACCACGACCGGCGGCTACGATCTCGGGCGCATGGGCGTTGGGAACCGGCCCTGATTGCCCGCCCAGCGCGCCACCGATGAGAGCGGTGCAGCCCAGCGCTCTGAAGATCGCTCTTACCATTGTGCCTCCACTCCGCTAGTGGGCGTGCGCTTTCGTCGGTACCTCGCGCATCATCTTCCGAATCGGAATGATCAGCAACGCCAGAACGATCGCGGCGATTACGAGCGATAGCGTGGTCCGCTGAAACAGGATAGGCATCTGGTCGAGGTTTTCCGGATCGACGTGACCACCGACGAGGCCACCGATCAGACTGCCCAACCCTGATGCGGTGAACCAGATCCCCATCATCTGTCCGACATACTGGCGCGGCGCGAGCTTGGTCATCGACGAGAGGCCGACCGGCGACAGACAGAGCTCGCCGACCGTCTGAAAGAAGTAGCTGCCGACGAGCCACCACGGCGAGACGAGTGTACCCGGTCCGCCCGAGACGACAGCGCGCGCCGCGAAGATCATCAAAAAGAATCCGATCGCGGCCGTGCCGAGGCCAAGCGAGAACTTGCCCGGGCTCGAAAAATCACGATTACGCCGGCCGAGCGCGACCCAGATTCCAGCGAATACCGGCGCGAGCAGTATGACGAAGAAAGCGTTGACCGACTGAAACCACGTTGCCGGTACCTCGAATCCGCCGAAATCGCGATCGGTGAAAT
>DASTTD010000061.1:0-2493 GCA_035760325.1 Gemmatimonadaceae bacterium | reverse complement strand
CGGACCCGCCAGCCGGGACGGTTACCGTCTCCTGGCCCGCCGCGTATCCGATGAAAGTCGCGCGGACATCGTGTGAGCCCGCCGGGACAACCAGCCGATAACTGCCATCCGCTCGCGTAGTCGCTGCTGCCTGAGTACCGACCGCGCGTACGGTTGCCTCCGAGACTGGCTCTCCGGTCTCAGCATCCGTGACTCGGCCGGTGATCGTGCCGGTCGCCTGTGCGTGAGCCGCACCAGCCTGTGACAGCAGCGCGAGCGCGATCGCAGCGGAAGAGAGCAAGAGCTTGAATCCTTTCGCGGACGGAAGCGTTGGCATAAGTAACCTCATAGTCGGAGGTGCAGAGAGGGCCCGGCGTGCGTGGACCGCCGGGCCAGGAAAATCCGGACACCAAGATTGGCTCGTCGAGCGGCACCGTCAATGGTCTAGTTGACGTAGCGCGGGTCAATCGGCCTGAGGACTACAAACTCAGAACTACCTGTTGTGATTATTAGTTGCCTGTAGCCCGGTTGCGGGTCTGCGTATAAACCCGCACCCCGCTACCTAGTTGATTATGGTGAATCCTCCACTGGTGCCGCCGAATCGCGGATTTACTATGTTGTTGAAGATCGAACCGAAGCTGTAGCTCAACCCGATGTTGTAGAAGTAGGTGTACGATGTGGCGAGCTGGCGCTGGCGCAGCAGCCGCTCCGCGTCGCTGAGGCTACCGCGCGGCAGGTAGAGCTGGTCTCTGAGGAGCGATGCCTGTCCGAAAAAAAAGAGCGAGAAGCCCTTGAACAGTTTCAAATCCAGGCTGTTGAAGAAAACCAGGTGCTGCTTGCTGAAGTCGTGAACGTATGCGGCACCTTCGAGCGAGCTGCTGATGGATCCCCACGGCTGCTTGAGGCTCAGCGAGGCGGTTAGCGTCTGATCGCCGCGCACCTCGCTAATGCGATCGAACAGAGTGGTATCCCGATACCGGAAAAAGTTGATGCCGGGAGCGTATTGCAGGGTGAGCTGGCGTCGGGTCGATTGCGAGTAGGGGAAAAAATTGTACTCGACTGCGGGTGCGAAACGGATTGCCCGGCTCTGGTTGAGAAAGGTCGACGACGTCCAGGATGCACGCTGACCGGCGGACCAGTGCGGCCCGAGGCTTCGAACCAGAAGCTCGCTGACGCCGTAGCTGTGGGAATAGCTGTTGAATTTGCCGCCATCGCCGAGGATGAATCTGCTCTGGCCGTAATTGCCGTTGAGGGCGAGACGGGCCTTCCACATCTCCGTCGTCCGATTGGCGCTGAGGGATCCGTTGAGCGAGAGGAAGTTGCTCGATTGTTCGCCGCGGCCGAACCCGCTCACGCTCGTCCTGAAAACCCAGAAGCTCCAGCGATCCCGGGCCTGACCAGCGGCGCCGCCCGTTTGGGGGGAAGGGGCGTTGTAGCTGACGTCGAAGTGTCCGGCGCCGCCCAGGCGAGCGGAGTAGCGGACGAGGCCGACCTTGATGACCCGCGCCAGGCCCTTTCTCACATCGTCCTGGCTGGCGCTTTGCGGCGAAACGTAGTTGAGTGTGTCCGCCAGAGCCGCGAGTCGGCTCTGTCCGATGAAGTGAAGCGTGTACTCGGTTCCGCCGCCGCCCGTAGGCTGAGTGGTGACGAGAATATGGACCTGCGCATCCTGCCGATCTCTCACATAGTCGACAAAGGTGATCTCGGTTCGCATGAAATCGAAGTCGCAGAAAAAGCAGTCGAGGAAGACCCGCAGCCTGGTGGAAGCCTGAGCGGTGTCGGGTTGGGCGGGCTGCTGGGCTTTCGCCGATGAAATCGGGACGACGCACACAAGGGCGGCGAGGGAGAAGAGTGCCAAGGGTAATGGCTGACGCATCGGTATTGTTTTCTGCCTCCCTTCGCGGTCTCGGGCGATGTCCGCACTAACGGGTGCAAAATCCGCGCTTCCAGCTGTCATCTACCGGGGACGGTTCGTTACGAGGGTAGAATGACCGCCAAGCCCTTCATTGTTACCCGTCGTCGGTTTGGGTGGTGGTCCGCGGGATTGAAGCAGTAGCAAACCGTGGTCACCTGTGAAGCTTTTTCCGTGAGGAGATGCGCCGGGCGCGCGGCGACGCCGGCTCAATGATTGACTAACTGCCGCCCCGAACCGGTATTGGTTTGGTCTCAGCCTCTGATTCGATGACTCCTAGACGATTTCTCTCCTCTGCGCGCTGGCGGCGACTGCAGCGCGGAGCGTACGCCGCGACATGCTTGAGTGTCGCCGGACTCGTCGGGTGCAGCGAGGGGCCGCTCCCGCCAGAGCCTGAGATAAAGGTTACGCATTGGGTGCAGGAGAGTGGGCTGCCCGCGCCGCGCAGCCTTTTCGACTCGTGGGGCAGCTCGGCATCCACTGTTTGGGCCGTCGGCGCTTCCCGAACGATCGTCCAATACCAAGGCGGTAAATGGACGACGTGGGCAGCAAACGCACCGCACGACCTTCACGGCCTTTGGGGTTCCTCCGATTTCGACATC
>DASTTD010000060.1:0-2381 GCA_035760325.1 Gemmatimonadaceae bacterium | reverse complement strand
GATCGTGGCGTTGACGAAGACCGATATGGTCGATGACGACTGGCTCGACCTCGTTCGGTCCGACGTGGTGGCGCTGCTCGGTGAGACGCGCTGGCCCGGAGCGGCAATAGTGGCGTGTTCAGCAAAAACTGGCGCTGGCCTCGGGCAGATTCGCTCGGCGCTGGCGGATGCCGCACTGAACGCGCAGTCGCGCCCGGCGGTCGACTTGTTTCGTCTACCGGTCGACCGGGCATTCACGGTTCGGGGAACAGGGACGGTGGTGACCGGCACGGTGTGGAGCGGCGGCGTTCACGCCGAAGCGGACGTTCGCATACTCCCCGGCGACGTCAACGCCCGGGTGCGAAAGATCGAGCAACACGGCCGAATGATGCCGGCGGCGGGCCCGGGCGTGCGCGCAGCACTCGCTCTTGGCGGAGTAGATGTAGGTCAGGTCTCGCGTGGATCGGTGATCGTCTCGGATCGCGCCTGGCGGACGACGGGTGTGCTCGAAGCAATCGTCACACTCGACGCCGGCGCGACCTCAGAGCTCACGCCAAGAACGCGGGTTCGATTTCACTCCGGCGCAACGGAGGTTGGGGCTCGCCTCACGCCGATCGACGGCGGCGATCTGCGAGCCGGTGGGGCGGCCGTTGCCCGCATTACCGCCGAGTCACCCATTCCGCTGCGGGGAGGCGATCGTTTCGTTCTGCGGCTGCCCGCACCCGTCGGGACGATCGGCGGTGGAACCGTAATCGATCCCTACGCACGCCGCCGCTCCATCACCAGGCGTTCCGCCGAGGAAATGCGCGCACTTTCTCTGAGCGCCGAAAAACGTCTGGCGTGGACTCTCGATGCCGAAGGAGTGCGAGGAGTGCCAATCGCTGAAATCCCCGTGCGCACCGGCCTCACGCCGGCAGAATCCCGCGCCCTGGTTCTGGGCGCGCGCGGTCGCGGGACCAACAACCTTTTTGGCGCCGGCGCTGTCGAAAGTACAATGGCACAAGTGCGAACGATCATCGCGGAGTACGAGATACGGTCCCCTTTGAGCCCCGGGGCGCCGACCCAGACCATACGTGCGGGGCTGCGCGCCGACGAAGAGCTTACCGACCTGGCTATTCGGGAGCTCGAGGCCGCCGGCCAGATCGAAACCAACGGGCCTCTCGTTCGCACGAAGGGTTGGGCACCCTCACCCAGTGCCCTGGATCTGAGAACCAGCACCAAGCTGGCGCATGATATTTGCGCTGCCCGCCGGGAGCCACCGAGCGTCGGAGAACTGGTCGCCAGGCACGGCGACCGGGCGCCCGCGTTACTCGGGTATCTGGAGCGGGAGGGCCGTATCGTCAGAGTAGGAGCGGATCGGTATTACGACCGAAGCGTGCTGGCGGAGATGGTCGACAGCTTGAAGGAACAGTTGGTTCCGGGCAGGGTCTATGTTCCAGCCCAGCTTAGAGATATCCTCGGCTTTTCGAGAAAATATCTGATACCATTCCTCGAGTTTTGCGACCAGAGAGGCATAACGGAGAGGCAGGGAGAAGGGCGGGTTTTGCGGGCGAGCACCGGCGCCGTCATTGACACCCCCCAGCACCAGACCTAAGTTCGCGCTCAGAGAGAAACATGTTCACCTCGGCAGGAGTAATAGTCTAGAGTCCCTCTTTCGTCAGCATTTGGAGACATCATGAAACACCTGTGGCGAGCGCTGTTGATGGTGCTCGTGCTCAGCGCGTTCATGCCAGGTCGTTCGGCGGCTCAGGGAACTTCACCCCAGCCCGGCGGAGGACAAGGCGCCGGGTTCAGGCTCAAACAGAACTTCCCGAATCCGGTAACTGAAGACACGAGGATTCCTTTCGCGGTAGGCGATGAGCAGGGCTGCGTGGATTCCGGACGTCAGCACCGTGTGAGTCTGCGGATTTACAATCTTCTGGCGCAGCTGATTGCCGTGCCGGTACTGCAGGGCGGTGTGGGGAACGCGGGGGGCGGCGAGCCGCTCGAGAATCTGTTGTTGACCTGCAGCACCGAGGATTACATCGCTTACTGGAATGGGCAATCCTCCCAGACGGGCGAGGATGTCTCTTCGGGCATTTACCTCTACCGGCTCGAGGTAGATGGTAAAGTGCTGGTCAAGAAGATGATCGTAAGAAAGTAGCCTTTTCGACATTCCAAGAGACGCGTTCTGGCAGAGCCGGGGCGCGTCTCTTTGTTTTCTCGTATAGGGTCTGCCAGCGTGGCGGGTTATATGCGGCACTTCGCGTGCACTTTTCCGGTGGACCAGACACGCACCGTTCAGTAATACCAAACACGCACCGTCCAGCAACACCTATGATCAATCCCGACCGTCTGACAGTTAAGGCATCCGAAGCGGTGAACGAGGCCGTCGACCTCGCGCGGCGCGCCGGCAATCCGCT
>DASTTD010000059.1:0-7061 GCA_035760325.1 Gemmatimonadaceae bacterium | reverse complement strand
CCGAATTCCGGCTTGAAGCCGATATGCCATTTGCCAACGAGCCCGGTCGCGTAGCCGTTCTCGCGCAGAATCGCCGGTAGCGTTAGTCCTGTCACCCGAAGGCCTCGGTCGAAATCACCCTCGACGGCGCCGAGCTGCCATTCTATGCCGTGGCGTTGCTGGTATTGACCGGTGATGAATCCAGCTCTGGTTGGCGAACAGGTAGGACCATTGGCGTATGCACTTGTCAGGCGAACACCCTCGCGTGCGAGGCGGTCGAGATTTGGAGTTCTCGCGTCTTTCACTCCGTAACTGCCGATGTCCCCATAACCCAGATCGTCCATGAGGATGAGGACGACGTTTGGTCTGCCATTCGCTCGCGTATTCGCTTGCGCCGCGACATCTGAGAGCATCGACGCGACAAGACAAGCGAACAACAGCGGTATGCTCAAGGCTCGCCGGGGCATGGTGGCTTCTCCTTTGTTTGTTGATCGCCTTCCGCGTGATTCGTATCAGCCTGACGCGCCGGACTTAAGCCGCGGCGCATCATTAACTATGTGCCGACGCTCCGCACTCGAACTGCTGGGCAGCCCCGCAGCGGTTCCTAGAGCGGGCCCACAAGCCAATGCAGTAGGTTCAGGAGGAAGGCCGCGTTCTGTCCGGCGATTGGGGCGTTCATTCCCATGGGTGATCGGCTCGGGCCGGAAAGCTGGGCCGAGAACATTGCGGCCTCTGCGAAGGCGGCAACTCGCCCTTTGCCGAACTGTAGTACAGCGCCTTGAAAGTTGCCTTGCAAAGGCAGCGGGTTCGGTTCGTTTCGCTGCGGGTACGCGTACACACCTGGCCCAAACACAAGCAACGGTTCACCGGGTACCTCTAGCTGAAAGGAGGAGCCGCCGAACGTCGCCACAGAGTCGATGCCCCTGGTGATTGCGTGGTTCACCAGTGTTCCGTCCGATCGCCGAAAGACCAGCCTACCGCTGGGAGTGCGTCGTGGATCCCGGGCCGCGGCGTTACGCAAGCGGATCCCGAACGCGTCCGCGAGGTTTCGAGCGGCCTCGATAACGTTACGCAAAGGGGTCCCGAAGGCGTCCGCGCGGCTTCCGGGTGGGTGGTCAACGATGAGGAGTATCGCGCCCCCAGCCTTTACCCAATCCTGCAACAAAGACACCTCGGCATCATTGAACGGCTCGCGGGCACTCGCGCTCACCAGGACGCTTGCGCCTCGGATCGTCTCCGCAGTCACGAACCCCGGCGATCCTCTGACGATGTATCCATCTCGTCGGAGGAGTTCGGCGAACGGAAAGTAGCCTCCGGTGGACGTTTTCAAGTTCGAGTGACCCTCGTCAATGAGAATCACTGGCCCGGTCCCAACGGCATACGCTGGCCTCTGGAGGAGTGGCCGAAACGCCGTGTCGGGCACCTGCTGGGCGAACAAGGTCGTCGGGAGACAGTAAACGATGGTGAGGACTAATGCCCTTGCTGTCATACGAATATGTCCTCCTTGCGGACCAAGCCGCGCCCTAACGCATTGCCGCTCAGCCGCGACGGCGTACACCGATCTCTCCATCAGCTCGTTCGCGCCGCCGCTCGTCGGCTGCAGCCGCTTGTTAGGCCATCGCACCCGCGAGAACAATACGGAAGCGGAGGCTTTCAGCGCCACCATACGCGATTGGTTTGTGGAACCGCTCGACGAGAGTGCCCCCGTTCGCCTCGATCACACGTCGAGAAGCGAGATTGTCAGCATCCGTGGTCAATTCGATGTAGGCAAGCCCCTCTGCTCGCGCGTGGGGAAGCAGCAACTGCAGCGCACGGGTTGCGTATCCGCGTCGACGTTTCCAGGGAACGACAGAGTAGCCGACATGTCCCAGGCAGTATGGCGGCAACTCTGTCGTGCCAGGCTGCCAGCGAAAGCCGATCGAACCGCAGAATTCTCCATCCCACATCCACAGCGAGTAACCGGGTAGCCTGGGGACCATGGAACTGTCAGGCAGCGTTATCGGTGGCCCCGTGGCATCTCGATCGACTTGCTCATGAAGGAACCGTTCCGGATCCTGGTCGATTCGCGCGAGTTCGTCCAATGCAGCCCGCGGTCGGAGGTTGTCCGCCGACCAGCCCTGGTTCAGTGCATGCACGTAATCCGGCAGGTATTGCGAATCAGGCCAAACGAGATTCATCGGTTAGTTGAAACATCGCAGAAGATTTAGGCGGCCTAGCGTATCAAGGATAAGCTGCGACGCGCGGCGAAATCAACAAATGCACGCGGAGATGCGCGCGTCGCCAGCTTCATCCGATTGCTGGGACGTCCGGTCGATGACTAGGACACAACGTCATAGAGTAGGCGGTAGTACTGGCATCGATCCTCATCGGGGTCTACACCATACGACTCGAGAAATATGGTTTCATAGCCGGGGCCGAAATTCCACGTCAGACTCCATGTTGCAACTGCTAAATCCCACCACCGATCAGCGGTGCCAAGCTCGCCGAGATCAACAAAGCCGACCAGCGCGCTACGGCGAAACAGAATGTTCGGCACGCAGTAGTCGCCGTGGCATACCACCAGATCCTCCATGACTGGCCGCGTCACGATAAGCTTCCTCAGCGCAGCCGCAGCGGAAAGATCGGCGTGCTCCACGTGAAGTCGTTCAACGCGGTCGTAACACTGCGGCGCTGGTACGGCCGCGTCGCCGTGTAAACGAATCGGAGTTTCGCGCGAATCTCAACGTAGGACCGTGCAAACGCGTCATCATTCAAGGGAGATCCCACATGTTTCGCCATATCGCTCTAGTCTCTTCATTGGTCGTGACAAGTGCCATGCCCGTACTGGCGCAGACCCACTCCGGTTCACACGATCATTCGCGTAATCACGGACCCGGGCACGTTCGGCCGGATCCGGCCACGCACGCAGCAATGCACGCGCTCCTCCACGGAAGTTGGACCGGCGCGCTCTCGTCTCGCGGCGTCTCCAGGGAAATGGTCCTCTCTGTTGCCCATGACAGCCTGCATCGAGTGACACTCACCGTCAGTACCGATCAGCCGAAGCGGAGCGGCACCGCGAGTGATCTGGTAGTTGGCCGCGACGGTCAGCTTCGCTGGACGCAGGATCTGTCCGGCACGCGGTGCAAGGCCAGCGCCATCCTCAACGCCGCGACTGCTACTTCACCTGAAGCTCTCAGCGGCAGGATGTCGTGCGACGGCGTCGAGAGCACGTTCACCCTGAAGAAGACGGCCTGATGAAGGCAGCGCGCCTGTGTGCGCGTGAATGAAGATGCCCGGGCGGATGCGGAATTGCTCGCTGCCACCGAGCGTGGCGACGGCGCCGCATTCGCCGTGCTCGTGCGTCGTTACATCCGCTCGGCCACGCTTTTGGCCGCGCAACTCCTGGAAGACCGCGACGAGGCGGAAGACATAGTGCAGGACGCCTTTACGGTGGTACACAGAAGGGCGCGCACGTTCGACCCAGCCCGACCGTTTGGTCCCTGGGTTTTCGCGATCGTGCGTCGGCTGGCGGCGAACCGGCGGGCGCGCGACGCACGGCGCGCGGGATTGCTGGAACTGTTCGGAATGAGGGAGTTGGCGGAGCCGCCGTCCATGGACGGAGAGGAGGCGATACTCGCGCGACTCGACGGCGCGGCAGCACTGCGCGCCATGAACGATCTGTCTCCGATGCAGCGGGCATGCATCGAGCTTGTGGTTCTTCGAGGTCTCACAACCCAGGAAGTCGCTGCGATGCATGGGGTCAGCGAGTCCACGGTCCGACAGCACGTGTTTCGCGCGAGGGCGTCGCTCCGCAACGTACTTGGCGATCAGGGGGGAACCGATGATGGCTGAGCTCTTCGAGACACGCGGTGTACGGGACGAGCCAGCGCACTGGGACGCCATGGCGTTGCGCGTCGCCGAAAATGCGGCGCGCGAGTCAGGACGTGGCGCCTTTGAGTGGCTGGCACAGTCGCGCGCCGGTTGGATCGCTGCCTCGCTTCTGCTGGCGGCAGCGCTGTTTTCCATGACGTCAGCGGGAGATCCGGCGAGGACGCGCGGCTCTGAATGGGTGGAGATGGTTGCGCCGGGAGACGACGTGGGAAAGCAAATGGCCGTATCCGAAACTCCGCCCGCAGTGAGCTCGCTGCTGGTCCAGACTCGCGGCGGAACGTGACGTGACCATACCGGCGTGGCTGAAGGGGACAGTGCTGCTCGCGGTGGCGCTGGGTGCCGGTGTCGCAATCGGCATCAGTTACGAGCGTCGCCGGATGCCGTCGCACGAGGCATCCGGATCGCACCACATGGTCGAAGGCCTGAAACAGCGGCTGGAGCTGGACTCGGCGCAGGTGGCGGCGATCGCGGTCATCCTCGCGCGCCGACAGGCAGTGGTCGACTCGACGTGGCACGTCCTGCAGCCGCACGTGCGCGCTACGATGGATTCCACCCTGCGCGAAATCGTGGATGTGCTTCGGCCGGACCAGGCGACGAAATACAGTGAGATGGTGAGGAAGCGGCATCCTCAAGCGCTGCACCAGCCAAACGGAAGTGTCCGATGACACCAGCCCCTGATCACGCCGATGACTCCGCGCCGGGAATGCCGCGCTGGGTGAAGACGTTCATCGGCATCATCGTCGTGGTTTTGGTAATGCTCGTGTTTCTCAAGATCATCGGCGGCGGCGGCCATGGTCCGGGGCGCCCTAGGGCGTCCGCTGACACCGGGCAGACCCAGCAGAAGCATCGCTGATGATCATGCCGCCAGGCGTGCGCAAGCTCGCGCTCACGCTGCACGTCACGGCTTCTGTCGGTTGGCTCGGTGCTGTCGCGGCGTTCCTGGCTCTCGCCATCGTCGGCCAGACGAGCCGAGACGCTGAGACCGTGCGTGGCGCGTATCTGGTGATGGAGCCGGCTGCCAGGCTCATTCTCCTTCCGCTGGCGTACGCCTCGCTGATCACGGGACTTCTCCAATCCCTGGGCACGAGCTGGGGGCTCTTCCGGCACTATTGGGTCTTGTTCAAGCTCCTGATAAACGTCGTTGCCACGGTCATCTTGACGAGCTACATGGCGACCTTCAGCCACATGGCAGGTGTCGCTGCGGATTCGAACGTCGACTTGAGCGAAGTGCGGAACGCATCGCCCGTGCTCCACGCCACACTCGCGCTATTCGCGCTACTCGTGGCCACAGTGCTCGCCATCTACAAGCCGCGAGGCGTAACGCCATACGGATGGCGCAAGCAGCGCGAAGACTCACGCGGCAGCCCGAATTCAAGGTGAGTCCACGAGGACGCCATCGAGATCGAACAGGATTGCGGCGCACGAAAAAACGCTGTTCATGGACGATGGGACGCCAAACGCTACTCGATTTGCCGGACGCGGCCCGCGTGACGTCCGCCTGCGAACGGCGTCTCGAGCCACACGCGTACGGCCTCGAGCGCTGTCTCGACGGGTATCATACGCTGCCCGAGACTCAGCATGTTGGCGTCATTGTGCTGCCGCGCGAGCCGAGCGCTCTCGACGTTCCAACAGACCGCGCAGCGAATCCCTCTGACTTTGTTCGCGACGATCGCTTCGCCGTTTCCCGAACCACCGAGCACGATACCGCGTTCGCACTCGCCGCGGGCGACGGATTCGGCGGCAGGCCGAATGAACCGCGGATAGTCTACGGGCTCGTCGCTATTCGCACCGAAGTCGCGCACCTCATGTCCTGCCTTTCCGAGGAACGCCTTGATCTGCTCCTTGTACTGGAAGCCTGCGTGATCGGACGCGAGGGCGATCTTCATTGATAGAAGATAGGATGATCGGTTAGCCAACGACGCTGGGGAACTTTCGCCTCTTTGTGAGCGTTGACCTCATAGCGGCAGTTTCAGCGCGGTATTATTCGATCAAGGTGGATGGATCAACGAACACCGACGCTGCGTGGGAATATCCGGAGCCAAAGCCCGCCGCCCTGATGGTCCGGGACCGTATCGCTTTTGGCGCGGCGTACGCATCGAGCCTGAGGTCGGTGTGGCCGGTGTCATCGCGACGCTCGAGCGTTATGGCTTAATGATGCCAGATGCCTGAGACCAGACTATCTGCCACTGTCCTCCGCGGCGTTCATAGAGATTCGTGTGATACATCGGTCCTCGGTGAACGACGTTACTGCCGGAGTTCACATCGAACCGATTGTCGCGATACCGAATCACGGCCGCGTCACCAAACAGTTTCACGGTTATCTCGCCCGCATCCCAAGCGACGTAATCCAGTTGACCGGACTGCAGCGCCCCGAGGTATTCCTCTCTCGTAAGGGGAGCGCCGGCGGGATTAATCAGCTGGAAATCTTCGCTATGCAGGCGCCGAGCCGTATTGAGATCGACGTCGACAAGTGAGCGGAGCCGCTGGCGCTCGATCGCGCGAATACGCTCGGCCTCTGATCCATTGGTTCGCGTCGTCGCGCAACTTATCAGTACGCAACACGCAAAGACTGAGGCGGAAAAACGAAGAGGCATGCGGCGGGATGGCAGACGATCAGTCCCGCAAGTTCCAGAATGCGCCGGTGAGGCCAATAGAGCTTAGTAGCGCCTCGGTCTCCTCCAACGTGTGTCGCCGCCAGTCTGGCTTCACCTTGTTCTTGTACCATCCGTCCGCGAGCCGCCAAGTTTGTTCTGGCGTGATCGTCGCGCCGCGGGATAAGTCACGCGCGGCGCACCACCGATCAATATGCTCTTCGTCCCGGAAGAGCAGCATCGTGCTTCACGTGAAGCCGATGTTGTCCCACCAGTGATGAGCAGGAATCGCGAAGTGCACGAGGCCCTCGGTCCGGATGAGGCGGCGGTCGCGCAGTTCGAGAGTCATTCCGGCTCCACAATCGCCGCAGGGTGCGGTAATGACGGCGTCGGAATCGATTGCGGCAGCGATGCCGAGCGCGTCCCAGATACAAATCCCCCAGTACTGTTTGCCGGCCGCGGCAACGCGGAAGCCCGACGGCACCGCACAGAAGGGATTGGCTGCCCAAATATTGCCGTCATTCGGCGCGAGAATCAGCACCTTTGCCGCGGCAAGCTGGTGCAGGGCGGCCCGGATGTCGGCCTCTGGCCGTCCGAGCGCACGACTGATGTCCGGTGCTT
>DASTTD010000058.1:0-6961 GCA_035760325.1 Gemmatimonadaceae bacterium | reverse complement strand
CAGGCGCGCTCGTCAATCGCATGTTCGTTGGCGAGCTTGGACTCGACGGAAGGCTCCGCACCATGCGTGGTGCGCTGTCGGTAGCTCGACATGCGTCGAGGGCGAAGGTCGCTACGCTGGTGCTGCCCAGCAGCAACGTTGGCGAGGCGTCACGGGTGAGCGCGCTCGAGCTCTGCTCGCCCGAGGGACTCGATGATCTGGTCAAGCAGCTTCGGACGGGCGATCTGCGCCGCGCAATCCCGACCAGGGAGTCGAGGGCGGCAGCGGGCGACGGTGCCGATTTCATCGACGTGGTCGGGCAGATGTCGGCGAAGCGCGCTCTGGAGGTAGCGGCGGCCGGAGGACACAACGTGCTTCTGCGTGGTCCGCCCGGGGCGGGGAAGACGATGCTTGCGAGGCGCGTCCCAACGATTCTTCCCGTCCTTACCGGGGAGGAATCACTCGAGGTCGTTGCCATCCATTCCGTCGCCGGGATCCTCGACAATAGCGTCATTTCCGGCGGGGCCCGCCCGTTCCGCGCTCCGCACCACACCGTCTCCAGCGCCGGGCTCATTGGTGGCGGCCCCCACCCGCGGCCCGGGGAGGTCAGCCTCGCCCACCATGGGGTGCTGTTCCTGGACGAAATGCTCGAGTTCCCGCGCCACGTGCTCGATGCCCTTCGACAGCCGCTGGAAGATGGAAGAGTCGTCATCGCCCGTGCGGCGGAGGCGGTGTGCTATCCGGCGCGCTTTACTCTCATCGGTGCGTCGAATCCGTGTCCATGTGGAATGAGCGGCGAATCGAGCGGCGGATGCAACTGCGCTCCCGGCGATATCGACCGTTATTCGGCGCGCCTCTCGGGCCCGCTCGCGGATCGGATCGACATGTACGTTACCGTCGGCGCGGTTCCGCTGCGCGATCTCAGTGCGATGCCGGCGGGTGACCGCTCCGCGACGATTCGAGCGCGAATCGAGCGGGCGCGCGTCCGACAGCGACGGCGGTTCTCGAGGTTGCGCGGCGTTTCGTGCAATGCCTTCGCAAATGGACGTTGGGTGGACGCGCACACACCTGTCAGCGCGGACGCCAGGACGCTGCTCCACGCCGCCGCCGACCGGCTTGCACTGTCCGCGCGCGGGTATCACCGTGTTCTGAAGGTTGCGCGGACTATCGCCGATCTCGAGGAAGAGGCGCAGATCGGACCCGCGCACGTGGGAGAAGCGCTGCGCTATCGGCCTGCCTCGCGCACGAATGGCGCACTGAGCGCGGAGGCATGACTCCAGCGCGAGGCCTGCCCTTTGCTCGATCCGGTGGTCAGATTGCCTCTCCTGCGTGGGCGGGGTATTCTCCGTCTCCGGCGGGCCAGAGATCCGCTTCCATGACACTCAACGGGCACGCATGCGCAAATTCGGTTGCTTTCTGGTCTTCCTCGTTCTGCTTGCCGTCGCGTGGTTCTGGTACGCGCGGTTGGACACCGCTCCCGGTACCGGCTCGTCCGCGGCGACCCCGGCCGCGAAGCTCTGGCAGCCGCTGAGCGCGGCGGCGGCGCAGCGAGGCGGGAACGCGGTGCAGTCGCTGAGCCGCCCTTCGGGGCCGGTCTACGCGAATCTCACCGCCTCCGAGGCGGCTTCCTACATTTTCCTCACCATGGCGAAGCAGGTCACTCCGTCGATGCGGGACGCCGAGGCGGCCATCATCGGCGACCGGCTATACGTGCGCTCGGAAGTCGACATGAAAGAGCTCGGGGGCTCCGGCGCTCTCGGTACACTCGGATCCTTTCTTGGCGACAAGGACAGCGTCACGCTCGGCGGAACGATCAACATGCTCGGACCGGGACGGGGCGAGTTCCTGGTGCAGGAGGTGAAAATCGGACGCCTCGACCTTCCATCCGCTCTCATCCCGCGGATCGTTTCGCGAATCAAGCCGGGTAGTCGGACCGGGGACGTTTCGCGGAACGGAGTACCGATGGTAATGCCAGAATACATTTCGGATGTGCGCATCGGCAACGGCAGGATCACCGTCTACAAGCCCACCGGGTGAGCCGAAGAATTCTCGTCATCGACGACGAGCAGGGCATTCGGGCCGCCCTCGGACAGCTGCTGGAGTACGAGGGCTATGAGGTTCGCACCCATGCCAACGCCACCGACGGGATAGCAGAGTACCAGAAGTGGCGGCCTCAGCTGGTCTTCCTCGATGTGAAGATGGCCGGCATGGATGGAATGGAGGCGCTGAAGCGCCTGCGCGAGATAGATCCGGCCGCGACCATCGTGATGATCAGCGGCCACGCGACCATTCGCACCGCGGTGGAAGCCACGCAGCTGGGTGCGTACGAGATCCTTGAAAAGCCGCTCGACACCGACCGCATCCTGGTGATGCTTCGAAACGCTCTCTCTCACCTCGATCTGCAGGAGGAGAACGCGCGCCTCAAGCAATCGATCGAAGCGCCATACGAGATCGTCGGAAAGACCCCGGTGATGCGCGCGCTGATGGAGAAGATCGAGAAGGTCGCCACGACGCCGGCGAGAGTGCTCATCACGGGTGAGAACGGCACCGGCAAGGAGCTGGTCGCGCGCGCCCTGCACCGCATGTCGCCGCGCTCCGCCAAGCCGTTCGTCGAAGTGAACTGCGCCGCGATCCCGGGGGAGCTGATCGAGAGCGAGCTGTTCGGTCACATGAAGGGCTCCTTTACCGGAGCGATCTCGGACAGGGCGGGCAAGTTCGAGCAGGCCAACAAGGGTACGCTGTTTCTCGACGAGATCGGCGACATGAGTCTCGCCGCGCAGGCCAAG
This sequence comes from Gemmatimonadaceae bacterium, assembly GCA_035760325.1. Lineage (GTDB taxonomy): Bacteria > Gemmatimonadota > Gemmatimonadetes > Gemmatimonadales > Gemmatimonadaceae > UBA4720. The sequence goes on along the minus strand of DASTTD010000058.1, from coordinate 4,196 downwards.
GTGCTGCGAGTGCTTCAGGACAACGTCATCACCCGGATCGGCGGCGCGAAGCCGATCTCCGTCGACGTGCGCGTGATCGCGGCGACGAACAAGACTCTCGAAAACGAGATAGCAGCGGGAAAGTTCAGGGAGGACCTGTACTATCGTCTGAACGTCGTACCGATCCACGTTCCGTCGATCCGGGAGCGGCGCGAGGATATTCCGATGCTGGCCCAGTATTTTGCGGCCACACTGTCCGCGCGGGAGGGCATTCCTCCTCGTACGTTCACGCCCGATGCGCTGGAGCGGCTGAGCACGCTCGACTGGCCCGGAAACGTGCGCGAGCTGCGCAACACCGTGGAGCGCCTGCTCATCCTCTCGTCCGACCCGGAGATGACGGCTCGGGACATCGACCGTCTGGCGGGACAGCGGGCGCTCGACGACGCGGGTCTGGCTTCGCTCACCCAATGCCGGACTTTCGAGGAGTTCAAGGACGCCGCGGAACGGGCCTTTCTGCTCAACAAGCTGCGAGAGTTCGACTGGAACGTCTCCGAGACTGCCCGCGCCGTCGAGATGCCAAGATCGAATCTTTATAAAAAGATCGAGCGATACTCCCTCTCCAGAGAGCATGTATGAGAGCGAGTGCCATAATTCTGCGTGTGGATGGGAAAGCACGTCGGAGAATAACGAGAGAATATGAAACGCTTCAGTAATTACATCGCCGGCGAATGGACCGCCTCCGCTTCAGGCGAGTACTTCGAGAACCGCAACCCGGCGGACCGGACCGACGTGATAGGCCGGTTCCCGCTGTCCGACCGCGCGGACGTGGATCGTGCGGTCAAGAGCGCAAAGCGCGGGTTTTCCGTGTGGCGCCGCACGCCCGCGCCGGCGAGGGGCGACGTCCTTCGCGTCGTCGGCGACATAATGACCCGCCGCAAGGAAGAGATCGCCGACGCGATGACGCGCGAGATGGGAAAACCTCTCACCGAAACGAGAGGCGATGTGCAGGAGGGAATCGACACGGCGTATTATGCCGCCAGTGAGGGACGGAGGCTGTTCGGTCGAACGGTGCCGAGTGAGCTGCGCAACAAGTGGGCGATGAGCTATCGCCGGCCGATCGGGATCGCGGGGCTGATCTGCCCGTTCAACTTCCCGATGGCGATCCCCACCTGGAAGATGTTCCCGGCGCTCGTGTGTGGAAACGCGGTGGTGTTCAAGCCCGCGGAAGACGTACCGCACACAGGGACCCTGCTGGTGGAGATACTGCTGGAAGCCGGACTTCCCGAAGAGGTGATCCAGCTGGTCCACGGACGGGGTGAGCAGGTTGGCGCCGCAATCGTCGAGCATCCGGACATCCCGCTCATTTCGTTCACCGGCTCCACCGCGACGGGCAGGACGGTCGGGGAAACCTGCGGCCGGATGCACAAGCGGCTGTCGCTGGAGATGGGCGGCAAGAACGCGCAAATCGTCCTCGACGACGCGGATCTCGATCTTGCCCTCGAAGGCGCGCTCTGGGGCGCTTTCGGCACGACCGGCCAGCGGTGTACCGCGACCAGTCGCCTCATCCTCCAGAAAAAGGTCCATGACAAGTTCGTCGGAATGCTCGAGAAGCGCGCGAAGAGCCTCAAGCTGGGCGATGGCCGGAAGAAGGGGACCGATGTCGGACCACTCATCAACGAGGACTCGCTGCGCAAGGTCGAGACCTACGTCGACATCGGCCGGTCCGAAGGGGCGGAGCTGGTTTGCGGCGGTGAGCGGCCGGGGAGGCTGGGAAAGGGGAATTTCTTCGAGCCGACGATCTTTACGGGGGTGAAGCCGGGCTCGCGGCTCGAGCAGGAGGAAATCTTCGGCCCCGTGCTGTCGGTGATCAGGGTGAACGATGCGGATGAGGCTTTCACCGTAAACAATGACGTCAAGTACGGACTGTCGTCATCTATATACACGAGTGATGTGAACACCGCCTTCCGGGCCTTGAACGAGCTGGATAACGGGATCACGTACGTAAACGCCCCGACGATCGGCGCTGAGGCTCACCTTCCGTTCGGCGGGGTCAAGCAAACCGGTAACGGGCATCGTGAAGGCGGGTGGGAGGTCTACGACTTCTACTCGGAAACGAAGGTGGGGTATGCGGACTTCTCCGGAACCCTCCAGCGGGCGCAAATAGACAACTATCTGGGAACGCCGGACTGATTAACGCGGTAATAGGCTGCTAATGATTCCCTCGGAAAAGAAAATCGCGCACGCCCTCTACCGGGCCAACAAGCGCAAAAGCGGCAAGCTGTCCTTTCTGGCGCACTGGGCGAAGATCATCGTCGTCTCGCTCGCGCTGTTCGTCGTCATTCGGGCTTTCGGCGTCGAGGCGTTCAAGATCGCCAGCGGCAGCATGGAGCACACGCTGTTCGAAGGCGATTTCCTCCTGATCAACAAGCTGGTGTACGGGGCGGGGATCCCGGGCGTCGGGCGCAAGCTGCCGGCCATTCACTCGCCGCGGCACGGGGACGTAGTCGTCTTCACGTACCCGGTGGATCCACGGCTGAACTACGTCAAGCGGATCGTCGGACTACCGGGCGACACCCTCGAAATGCGTGATGCGACACTGATACGCAACGGCCGGCCGGTTCGGGAGAACTACCTGCAGAGGGGTGCGCCGGCTCCTGACCAGTCCGATGGAGATTTCCGGTGGCAGAAGGCGTATCTGGTCGGCAAGGCGGCGGTGGAGCACTATCATCCTTCGCGAAACAACTGGGGCCCGCTGGTCGTCCCTCCACATGGGTACTTCGTCCTCGGTGACAACCGCGACAACTCGTCGGATTCGAGGTACTGGGGTTTCGTCGCGGACTCACTTGTGCGTGGCCAGCCGCTGGTGGTCTATTATAGCTACGCGCCCGATACCGGCCGTCGGCTCGACTGGCTCACTCGCGTGCGGTGGAAGCGCTTCGGGGAGATCGTTCACTAGGGCGCTCCCGAATTCGGAGAGGATGATGCTATCGCTATGAAGGCTTCGACGAATCGGAAATCGACCGTCGACGAAGGATCGCTCGACCAGTACCTGCGCGACATCAGCGTCTTTCCCCTCATCAACCGCGAGAAGGAAGTCGAGCTCGCGAAGCTAATCAGGCAGAACGACCAGGAAGCGCTCGACACGCTCGTGCGGTCGAACCTTCGCTTCGTGGTATCCGTCGCCAAGAAGTACCAGAATCAGGGCGTGTCGCTCTCCGACCTGATCAACGAGGGCAACCTCGGCCTGATTCGGGCCGCGCACAAATTCGACGAGACGAAGGGGATCAAGTTCATCTCGTACGCGGTGTGGTGGATCCGCCAGTCGATCCTCCAGGCGCTCGCCGAGCAGTCGCGCATCGTGCGCGTTCCGCTCAATCGCGCCGGTACGCTGCACCGCATCGGTAAGCGAGCCAGCAGCCTGCTGCAGGAGCTCGGGCGTCAGCCGACCAACCTCGAGATCGCCGATGGCATGGACATCACCGAGGACGAAGTCGCCAAGACGATGATGATCTCCCAGGTGCATCTCTCGCTCGACGCGCCGATGACGCCCGGCGAAGACAACCGGCTGCTCGACTACCTGCCGGACAACATGAATCCGACGCCCGACGAGATCACCTTCGAGAAGGCGTTGTCGGAGGCGATCGAGGAATCCTTGTCCTCGCTCAAGGAGCGCGAGTCGAAGATTCTGCGTCTGTATTTCGGGCTCGATGGCGCGGATCCGATGACACTGGAAGACATAGGGACGCTGCTGCAGATCACGCGCGAGCGCGTGAGACAGATCAAGGAGAAGGCGCTTCTCAAGCTCCGTCACAACTCGCGGCGACGCTCACTGGAATCCTTCCTCGGCTAATTCGATGGGGCGTGCGGTGTTTTGGTGATCATCGCCGCCTCCCGTGGCTGGGCGATCTGGGGCGCGGTTGCCCTCCTCGCGCCATTCATCGCGGCCGCCCTCATGGTTTTCAAGCCAACCCGATAAGGCATCAATCGCGCTCGGTGGCTGTGCCGGCGCGGTTACATTTAGTCCATGGCACAGAAAGCTTCTTTCGACGTGACGACCGGCGTCGACCTCCAGGTGGTCGACAACGCGGTCAACCAGGCGCAGAAGGAAATCTCCCAGCGGTACGACTTCAAGGGATCTCCCGCGACGATCGCTCTCGATCGCGCAGCAGGAACCATCGCGCTCACGGCGGAGAACGACTACAAAATGGAAGCGCTCT
>DASTTD010000057.1:0-6494 GCA_035760325.1 Gemmatimonadaceae bacterium | reverse complement strand
ACGTATACCGGGAAGGACTTCAGCGTTACCGTATAGCCCCAGCACTGACCGCGGGCACCGACCGGAGTACGCGTGGACGACCGGGCGCACGAGACCGATGCGAAGTCCCAGGCGGAATATGCGGTCGGTGGATCGCCGGTCTCTGACCGTCCCAAGACCAGGTACGCGCTCTTTTTCACTCACGGGATGGGCCAGCCCATCCCCTTCGAGACGATCGACCAGGTGGCGAAATCGCTCCGCGATCTCGATGCGCGGCTCGGTCACGACAACCCGAAGCCGGTCGGCCGCACCGTAAAATCGGGCGACGACTGGCTCAACAGGATCGAGCTTCGCCTCAAGGCGGGCGACGACGCGGTCGAAGTCCACCTCTACGAGGGATACTGGGCTCCACTCACCGAAGGACGGGCGTCCGCGCGCAACGTCATCGGTTTTCTCACCGGCGCCGGGCTCAACGGCCTCCGTCACACGAAGGGGAGATTCAGGCGCTGGCTGTTCGGCAAATACCCGGTCCTGTCGATACCCGTGCGGACGGTGTTCTTCCTCCTCACCGCGCTCGCGACCGTGGTCGCGCTGGTGGCGATGAATTCCGCCGTCGCGGTGGTCGTCGGCGGGCTCGCGGTCATTCATCCCCGGCCGCCGTGGTTGAGCGAGAATCTCTTTGCGGACCTCACCACGACATTCAACATCGTCGTAACGATCATGGGATTGTTCGGCGCCGCCCTCGGCGCTTCGGTTCTCACTCGCCGTCTGCGGTGGCCGCGCAAGGTGCGAACGGCATGGAGCGTACTCACCGCCGTCGTCTTCGCCGTCGCGGTGCTCGTGATCGTTCTCGCCGGCGCCGCCATCCCCTTCATGTTCTATGGCCACCTGCGCGACCTCGCCGGCGGATCACGTTTCGCGCATCTGCTCGCCGACAGGGAAATCATCGAGGCCTTCAATGCGGTCTTCGACGCGACCGCGTTGCGCCTCGCCCTGGTGGCCGCCGCCTTCGTCGCCGCGCGCTGGATCTGGCGCATCCTCGTGGGGCTCCTGCGGGACATGGAGGACAGGAAGACGGCGCTCCTCACGATCGCCAGCGCCGTCGTTTTCCTTGGCCTCGTCGGCGCCGTCGCCCTGCTCGTCGATTTCTTTCTCGACACGTTCTCGGCGAACGCTCCCCCCGGTTCAGTGCTGGCGCGCCACGCCGCCTGGCCCCTGCTCGTCGCGGCGAGCATTTACATCCGGCTCATTCTCATCCAGTTCGTGGGCGACGTCGCGATCTACGTCATGCCCTACAAGCTCGACGCGTTCAACGACCTCCGCCGTGAGATCAAGCAGCGCGTCTATCAGGCCGCGAAGGCGGTGTACTCACAGCGCGATTACGACAGGGTCATCATCGTCGGCCATTCCCTGGGCAGCGTCATCGCCTACGACGCGCTGAACATGCTGATCCTCGAGGACCCGGGCGTCGCCGACCGCACTCCGCTCTTCCTGACCTTCGGCAGCCCGCTCGACAAGACGGCTTTCATCTTCGCGGTGCAGGCTCGCGGAACCAGCGAAGCGCGCGAAGCCCTGGCCGGGTCGGTGCAGCCGCTCATTCAGGATTACGCGCGCAGACCGGCGAAGTGGATCAACGTCTGGTCGCCGTGGGACATCATCAGCGGCAGGCTCGATCTGTACGACCTGCCGCCGCACCTCAACGACTTTCCGGCCGGAACGCTGGCACGCCGGGTAAGAAACGTGCGCGACGAGGAGGCAACGACACTCCTGATCGCGCACACCGAGTACTGGAAGAATCCACTGCTGGCGCGGACGATCTACGACGAGATCGCCGCCCTCAGTCCATCAGCTCCGCGCCCGTGACCTCGCGAACCTCGCCGATGCTCGGCTTGCGCCCGGTCACGAACCCCCGCAGCACCTCGAACAGCACCACCGGCTTCGGCTTGTCGACCTTCATGTAGGTCGCCGAATCGGCGTCGACGAGAATCAGAGCGATCCGCGGGTCGTTCGGACCTCCGTCGCGGTCGTGGCCGTCGTCGCCCAACCAGGCCTTCCAGTCTTCCTTGTACAGCTGCCGGATCTTCGTCCTGTTTTTCGACACCCGCGCGACACCGGACACCGAGACCCATTCCTTCGACCTGTTGTTGTAGTAGGCGCAGTTCACGTGCGGGTCGAGCGCCAGGTCGTCGAGCTTGTGTGCTTCCGTATCGGTGACGAACCAGAGGTCCGCATCCTGGATCCGGTCCTGCGTCGCCATTGGACGGGACACGAGCTGGCCGTTCGGCCGGCGTGTCGTGAACATCGCCGTCTCGATCCCCTCGATGAGGCCGTAGAGCTCATCCAGCTTCTTTGGCTGTGTCATGCCCTCGTGGATGTGCAGAAGACATGCCGAAAAGACGAAGGGCGCATCCTTTCGAATGCGCCCTCCGAACTTCTCACTCAGCTCCGCCTGGCGGCGGCTCTACATCATTAGCAGCCGAGCATTGACTGGATCCGGTGCGCGTAGGCCAGCAGGTCGTTGTACTCCTGTGCCGAGAGCTCCGCGCGAGTCTTGCTGCTGGTCAGCATCCGAATGAAATCTCCAAGCTTGTTGCACGACACGTGGTGCGGCGCGTCCAGTCCGTCGATAGAGGCACGGAGCTGGTTCAGCAGCGGATTGGCAACACCTTCTCTGAGTTCCGCCGCTTCCACGAGCGCGATGAGCGCGTTGAGGTGGTCAGCGGGGCCGACTACCGTCACCACGAAGCTTGCCGATGCGCGGTTGTCTGCGGCATCCGACGCGGTGCACGTTACAGAGGTCGAGCCTACCGGGAAGAAGCTTCCCGAGGCGTGGCTGCAGGAAATGCTGGTCACCGCGACGTTATCGCTTGCAGAGGCCGCGAAGCTGACTGCCGCTCCGTCCCTGCTCGTCGCGTCAACCGAGACGTTCGCAATGCTGTTGAAGACAGGTGCTTCGACGTCGACGACGGTGACTGTCTGACTCGCGACAGCACTGTTGCCTGATACGTCGAGGGCCTGCCACGAGATCGTGGTGACGCCCACTGGGAACGGGGCCGAGAGCGCCGCAGCGTCGCTGCGAACACCCTTGACCGAGACGTAGCCCGGGCAGTTGTCTTCCGCGACTGCGGTGCCGGCGTCAACTACCGCCGAGCCGAGGCCAGGATCGTTGTTGGCCGAAACATTGGCCGGAGCGCTGATCGAAGGATTCACGTTCTCCTTGAGCGTGACCGTCTGATCCGCGCTGGCCTTGAGGCCGCCGGCGTCGGTAACGGTCCACTTCACGATCGTCGCACCCGCTGGGTATGGCTCGTTGAGCTGAAGCAGGTCGCTCCGTGCCGCCGAGATGCTGAATCCTTCGGTGTCATCGGTGGCCGACGCGCTGCCGACATCGACACTTCTCGAGCACGAGCCGATCTCGAGATCCAGCGAGATGTCCGCTGGAATGGAAAGTACGGGGCGCAGGTTCGGCGCCGGCGAGAACTTGACGGCGTCGTCGTAGATCTTGAGGAAAGTGCGCACGCGGCCGGGCAATGAAGCCGACAGCAGACCGCTGCCGTTCTCGATTCCCTGCGTCACGATGTGATCGCTGCGGTAGGTCGCCAGCTTGGTCGTATGGATAGTGATGTCGTTGGTCTCTTCCTCCAGCACCAGCTGAACGGTCAGCCGGCCGACGGAACGGAATTCAGGCACATTGTTGAACTGGAGAACGAAGCGGCGGTTAGGAGCATTGCCGCGCGTCTCCCACTTGACGCCGCCCGAAACGAGCTGTGGACTCCAATCCGACCACCCGAGGGCGATGATGTTGTCGGTAGCGTCGTCCGAAGGGATCAGGCCGCCTTTGCAGCAGCCGTTTGAAAGCGGGCTGCTGAAGCCGACGAAGCCGTTCGACGAGATGTTGAGCGTGCTGTATGCGACGCCGTAGAACGAGAACTCGAAGCCGAGCGGGACGTTGAACATCACGCAGTCATCGCAGATCGGCCCATTGTTCAGGGTAGGAGCCGCTTCCGGAGCAAAGGGAACCGCCGAAACCGCGTAAGGAGCCGCGACCGCCAGGCTCGACGACAGACCGGACGGCGCAACCAGCATCGCTGCTGATCCCGCGGCCACGAGCTGCGAGCCGGAAAGCGACCCGGACGGGTTCTTCTCGGACTCCGGAACCTGGGTCTCCACCACGTACACACCGGCAGCGGGAGGACGCACGGAGTCGGCTGGGGCGGAGATCGTATCGGAGCAAGCGGTAAAAATCGCCAGCGCAATCACGCTGGTGACACCCGCCTTGATCAAGTTGGTGAGGTTCCTGGTGTCGAGTTGAAACCGCATACGTAGGCTCTCTGGTTGAGGGTCTACTGTATAGACGATTTCTACCGCTCAGCTTAACGTGATTTCAGAGGGAAAATCGACAAAATTTCGCTTGCAAAATGCAATAAATCCTGCAATAAATTTGCGCCGGAAAGCATCTTTGTGATGCAAACAAGGCCTACAGTTTTTCGCCTCCCATCAGCACCGCCATGACCGCTTTCTGGACGTGCAAACGGTTCTCGGCTTCGTCCCAGACCCGGCTCTGCGGGCCGTCGATGACCCCTGCCGACACCTCTTCCCCGCGGTGCGCCGGGAGGCAATGGAGGAAGATCGCATCCCGCTTCGCTCCCTTCATCAGCTTCTCATCGACCCGGAAGCCGCCAAAAGCCTTCGCACGGATCGCCTGCTCTTCCTCCTGGCCCATCGACGCCCAGACGTCGGTGCTCACGACGTCGGCCTCCTTTGCCGCGTCGGCGGGATCGCGCACGACCGTGACCTTCGCGCGCGACTGCGCCCGCTTCAGTATCTCCGGGTCCGGGTCGTATCCTTCGGGGCAGGCCAGCGTCAGCTCGAGCCCCAGCACGTACGCCGCGTTGATCCACGAGTTCGCCATGTTGTTCCCGTCGCCGATCCAGGCGAACCGCTTCCCCTCGTGCCCGCCCAGGTGCTGTCTGACGGTGAGCAGATCGGCCAGCACCTGGCAGGGATGCACCAGATCGGTGAGACCATTGATCACCGGAACCGATGCGAACCGCGCGAGCTCCTCCACCTCCGCGTGCGAGAAGGTGCGGATCATTATCCCGTCGACGTAGCGGGAAAGGACGCGCGCGGTATCCGCGATCGGCTCCCCGCGTCCGAGCTGCACATCGCGCGGTGAGAGAAACAGCGCGTGTCCGCCGAGCTGCCACGCCCCGACCTCGAACGACACCCGCGTGCGCGTCGAGGACTTCATGAAGATCATGGCCAGTGATTTCCCGGCGAGCGGCTTCCGGTCGTACCTTCCGCTTCGCATCGCGTCGGCGAGCGCGAACAGCTTTTCGATCTCTCCCGCTGAGAAATCCGGGATCTGGAGAAGGTCGCGGTGAGGGCGTTCGGTGGCTCGGGACATTGGCGTGGCGCGGTCCGTGAAGGAGATTTAACGTCGCGGAAATATACCGTCCCGGATCGCGCAGCTATCGCTGCCGGAGGAACGCTGATCAGAAGCATCGTCCGTCTCGCGCTCGCGTTCATCGCGTCGGGATGTGGCTCCGACGAAACAGGCCCCGGTGATGGATCCCTTCCTTCGGATCTCACACTCGCGCTGGCTCCTTTCGTGACCACCGGTCTCGCCGCGCCGGTGTTCCTGACCCAGCCGCTGAACGACGGACGCATCTTCGTCGTCGAGCAAGCCGGGCGAATCAGGGTTGTCCGCGACGGGGTGCTGCAATCAACGCCCTTCCTCGACATCACCAGCCGCGTCGTAAGCGGCGGCGAGCGCGGATTACTGAGCGTGGCGTTCCACCCGCGGTACGCGACCAACGGGTACTTCTACGTTTACTTCACCGGCGCCGACGGCGAGATCCGCGTCGAGCGCTTCACCGCTACGGCCAACCCCGACGCAGCCGATCCAGCCACTTCCCGGCTCATCATCTCGGCCGCGCACTCGCAATTCTCCAATCACAACGGCGGACTCGTCGCCTTCGGTCCGGACGGTATGTTGTGGACCGCGCTGGGTGACGGAGGAGGCGGCGGCGACCCGCTCGGCAACGGTCAGAGCTTCAACGCCCTGCTCGGATCGATGCTGCGCATCGACGTCGACAGCGGCGATCCGTACGCGATTCCTGCCGGTAATCCATTCGTTGGACAGTCTGGCCGGCGCGGCGAGATCTGGGCGAAAGGGCTCAGGAATCCGTGGCGATTCGCTTTCGACGCTCCCAGCGGGCTACTCTACATCGCCGACGTCGGGCAGAGCGCACGCGAGGAGATCAACGCGCAGTCTATCACGACGGGTGGCTTGAACTATGGCTGGAACATCACCGAAGGTCTCATCTGCTACAACGCGACCAGCTGCAATCAAACGGGGCTGACGGCGCCTGTCCTCGATTACACTCACGCGGCCGGAGGCTGCTCGGTGACCGGAGGCTACGTGCATCGCGGCTCGGCCATTCCGGGACTCAGCGGCCACTACCTGTATTCCGACTACTGCAACAGATACCTCAAGAGCTTCCGTTACTCGA
>DASTTD010000056.1:0-2276 GCA_035760325.1 Gemmatimonadaceae bacterium | reverse complement strand
GGCGGAGGGAGTGGGCAGAATCCAGTTTCCGACGTTGACCGATGCCAGCGGATTGATGATCACCAGAATCCCTGAGCGAGCGAGCGCAGCCGGGGAGAAAGGGCGATCGAGCGCTTCGATGCGATAGCCGTCGGCGAGAAGAAGATCCGCGAGCGGGCGGTACTGTCCGCTGATCGTCTTCGCGTTGTTATGCCCTTCGTCGATCAGGACGAGCGGTCCGGTGCCGCGCGCGTAGGTGGGCGACGCTACGCGAGACTGAAATGTGGAATCCACTATTTGCTGCGCACCGGTCGCGCTGGCAAATGCGCAAAGAAAAAGCTCTACGGCGACAGCTGTGAGCTTGCCGCCCGGCAGCACTTTCTCAGCGAATATGCGGATTTGGATCATCCCTGTTCCGCGTCACTGCAGACGAACTACAAACTCAGAACTACCTGTTCTGAGTGATAGTTGCCGGTGGCCGGTTCGGTGTCTCTGCGCGGAGACACGCAACCGGTTACCCGTAACCACAACACACAACAGGTAGTTCTGAGTTTGTTGTTATTCCCGATGAAGATGACCTCGGGTACGAGCCGGTTAGAGTCCCAGCGCCTTCGCTGCGTTTATCCGTCCCCAGTTCGTGAAGATGTCGCGACCCGAATCCTGAACGTCGTCGGCGGAGTGAAGGATCTTCGCCCGTATGCCGTTCACGGAGATCAGGGGGTCCGCTGATTTGATCAGCGCCGCTTCACCCGCTACGTGCGGAGAAGCCATGCTGGTTCCCGCGGCATAAGCGTAGAAATAGACGACCCCGTCGGTATTTGTGCGACAGACGTTGAGCGTCGCAGCCGACGACCGCCGCGAACAGGCGCTGATGATCAGGTCCTTGGTCACGTAATTTCCGTCGTCCGAAGCATTGCCGCCCGGGGCCGCGACCTCAATCGCCGTGATCCCGTAATTGGTGTAGGTCGCGGCCTGGTCGAAGTTCTGCTGCATCAGCGGTCCGGTAGCGGATACGCAGATCGAGCTCTGCTCACACGGCGTCGACACGATCGTACCCTCATCGAGGTTGAGCGACGAATTACCGGCCGCTGAAATCACGATCGTTCCCTGTTTCTCCGCCTGACTGATGACGCGGCGCATCAGCTCCAGCAGCGCCGGCACTCCTTCTTCTCCCGGCTCGACATTCGCGCCAAGGCTCATGTTGATCACATCCGCATTTGCGGCACCAGCCGCGTGACGGATGCCGCTGGCCACGCTCTCGAACGTCCCGCTGCCGGTGAAGCTGAGAACTTTCACCGCGATCACGGTGACCCTGGGAGAGACAGCAGCAACGCTGATGTTGTTGGACGCCACGGTTGCGGCAACGTGGGTTCCGTGGAAGTGGTTATCCATGTACGGGTGGTCACCCGGATACTGCGGCTCGACGGGAACGCTTGCCTCGACACCGTCCTCGGCGACGATGAGGTGGGCGAAGGAAGTCGACGCCGAGTGGTCGACGAGTCCCTTCAGCTCGCGGTGGTCATAGTCGATGCCGGTATCGATTATCGCGACGCGCGTCGCGGGTGTGCCCTGATGCCCGGCCGCCCACGCCTTGTCGGCGCCGATTACCCTCATTCCCCACTGCGTTCCGTCGGCGTAGAATCTCGCCGTCCACGGCTCTTTGCGGGTGTCGAGACTGGCCTCGCCCTCGACGGCTCCGTACGCCCTGACGCCTGGAAGCCAGCTCAGAATCCGATCGTTGCCAACGGCCGCCACGAGGTCGCTGGCGTCCAGGCTGGTCAGCGCATCGACTGAGAGTCCGGTCACGAATGCGACTCCGATGTCGTCCCAACGCTCCGTCACGACGCCGCCGACCGAAGCGATCAGCTCGAGCCCGGCATCGGGAATAGCGGCAGTGTCGGTGAATACGACTACGGTTTTTCCGGTGGGAGTTCCGCTGGACACCGAAGCCGCTGGGCGCGGTACGAGGGCGCTGGGCGCGGGAGACGTAGCAAGGTCCGCGCACGCCGCGATTACGGGGAGGATACAGAACGCGCCGATGCGCACAAGACCTTGTAGGGGTAGCTGGTGCATGTCAGTCCTCGAGCTGCTGGGTTGGATTTGTTTCCGACGGCCGCGTCACCATGGGGCGTCACCTGCGCAGGGGGGACTCCCCCGCAACAGTGCGCTTGGCTCAGCCGCCAGACTTTTGTCGTGGCCCGAAATGCGAAAATCGGGCCGCCGCTTCATTCGAATAGATAAGGTGCTTCACACCTGTAGGCCAGTGTCTTGGCGCCCGGCGGGCAGGTGGCTTGGGG
>DASTTD010000055.1:0-8029 GCA_035760325.1 Gemmatimonadaceae bacterium | reverse complement strand
GGCGATTTGCGGCCGCTGCTACGAAGTGAGCGCCGAGGTCAGGGAGCAGCTCACTGGCCAGCCCACTACACGGCCGGGCAACGTGGATCTGCGCTCCCTGATCGCGGAGCAGGCAACGTCCGCCGGAGTGAAACGACTGACCGTGGATTCTGCCTGCACCAGGTGCGACAACGACCGCTTTTTTTCTCACCGGGCGGGGGATGCCGGACGCCAGATCGCGGTGATCGTCGGGGCGCTGTAAACCAGCGGAGATTTCGGAGTCGTCTAACTGCGGACTGATGACTGCTGATTAATTACGGACTGCGGACTCACTGCGGACTGCGGACTACTAACTGCGAACTGCTGACGTACTGCGGACTGCGGAGTGCGGACTAACTGCGGACTGATGACTGCGGACTGATGACGCGGGACCAATTCGCTCCCGCAGTCAACCATTGTTCCGCAAACGTGCTGGAAGCGGATAAACGGAAAACGGCACGGGGGTAGGGATTCGGTTTCGACTGCCGCGCTCGCTCGGCGTAACACTCAGCGCCTCTACTGCCTCGCGCAGCCGGGTCAACGCCGCATCTGCCCCGCGATCCGCAGCTATTCTGTTAGTCCAACCACGTCCGCAGTCCGCAGTTAGTCCGCAGTCGTCAGTCCGCAGTACGTCAGCAGTTCGCAGTTAGTAGTCCGCAGTCCGCAGTTAGTCCGCAGTCCGCAGTTAGTCCGCAGTCCGCAGTTGCGCCCTCAACTTGACTCGCCTTCTGTGGGGTTCTACATTGAGTAGGGCGTTCAATTCGGCGGCCAACCGTGATGTGGGGATCCCCCCACATTTTTTTGTCCTCTGAACGTACCTAGAAGGTAGATGAACCAGGCTTTGGAAGACGTTGTGGCCTCGCAGATTAGGCCGTTAGGTCTTGAAGTATTCGAGCTCAGGATGGGCGGCAGCAAAGGTCGGCCCGTTGTCGACGTACGCGTCGAGCGGGAAGACGGTCAGACGGTGACGGTCGACGACTGCGCGGCGGCCTCACGGGCGATCGAGTCCAGGCTGGACGCGCTGGAGTTTGGTGCCAGGCGATACGTGCTCGAGGTCTCGTCGCCCGGGCTGGAAAGGCCGTTGAGGAACGCCGCGGACTGGCGGAAGTTCGTCGGCCGCTCCGCGGTGGTGACGAGCAATGCGCCCGGCGATGCGGCCGGGCGGCGTACGGATGAAGTCGAGATCGCCGGGGTCGAAGGTGATCCCGGGAATGAAATCGTGGTTGTACGGAACGAGCGTGGCGTCGAGCGGCGCTTTCCGCTGTCCGCGGTCGAGAAGGCGCGGCTGGCGTTTCACTGGAAAAGGTAGAGGGCGGGGACATGGCTGCTTCGGCAGAGATACTGACGGCGATCCGGGAGTTGACGAACTCGAAGCAGATCGACCGGACGGAATTGCACGGGCTCCTGGCCGACGGCATCAATGCCGCACTCGCCAAGAAGCACGGCCCGACCGTGCAGGCCGAAGTCGACATCGATGAGACCAAGGGTGCGATCCGGATCGTGCTCCTCAAGACAGTCGTCGAGGAGGTTACCGACCCGGCCAGCCAGGTTTCGCTCGAGGAGGCCCGGTTCGAGGACCCGGATTTCCAGGTGGGAGATCAGCTCGAGATTCCGGTGGACTTCGCCGAGTTCGGCCGCACCGCGGTGCAGGCCGCCAAACAGCGCATCATTCAGCGCGTGCGTGAGGGCGAGAGATCGAAGATCCGCGACGAATTCTCGAGCCGCGTCGGCGATCTGCTTTCCGGCGAGGTGCAGCAGATAGAGCGCGGCAAGCTCGTCATCATGCTCAACAAGTTCCGCGAGGCGGAAGCGATCATTCCTTATCGCGAGCAGAACCACCGCGAGCATTTCCATCAGGGCGACCCGATTCGCGCCGTTCTCAAGCGCGTCGAAGAGACGCCAAAAGGTCCCCGCCTCGTGCTGAGCCGCGCGGATGCGCTGTTCGTGAAGGCCCTTTTCAAGCTGGAAGTGCCCGAGATCCAGCAGAACCTGGTCGAGATCCGCGCGAGTGCGCGCGAAGTCGGAAGCCGCACCAAAATCGCGGTGTTCTCACGGGATGACTCGGTCGATCCGGTGGGCGCCTGCGTTGGCCTGAAAGGGTCGCGGGTACAGGCCGTCGTGAACGAGCTCGGGGGTGAGAGAATCGACATCGTTCCGTGGTCGGCCGACCCCGAGCGGTTCGCGAAGCTCGCGCTCGCGCCTGCTCGCGTTGCCCGCGTATTCAGCGACCCTGCGACCAAGACGATCCAGGCT
The DNA here is from genome assembly GCA_035760325.1 of Gemmatimonadaceae bacterium. Lineage (GTDB taxonomy): Bacteria > Gemmatimonadota > Gemmatimonadetes > Gemmatimonadales > Gemmatimonadaceae > UBA4720. Next base: position 5,758 of record DASTTD010000055.1, on the reverse strand, counting down.
ATCGTGGATGAGGATCAGCTCTCGCTGGCCATTGGCCGGAACGGGCAGAACGTGCGGCTTGCGTCCGAGCTGACCGAATGGAAGATCGAGTTGTACTCGAGCCGGGAGTGGATGGAGCGGGGAACGGATCAGCCGATCTTCGCGCCGCTACCGACCGACGAGCCCGTCTCTGGCGTCAATCCGCGCCTGCTCGATATCGAGGGTATGCAGCCGGCGACCGTCGCGGTTCTCGAGGAAGCAGGATACCGGACGCTCGACGACATCATAGACCTCGAGCGGGAAGATTTTCTGCGTCTGCCGGGCATTGCTCCGGAAGAGGCTGACCGGCTGATGGCAATCATTAACGAGCTCACCACCGACGATGCGGGCGACACGCCAGAGACAGCAGTGACGAACACGGCGGACGACGCAGTGACGAACACGGTGGAGGACGCAGCGGCGAGCACGGAAATGGGATCGGAGGGACCGGAGCCCGCCGGAGTCGCGGCAGAAGAAGGTGGAACTCCAGCGGAGAAGGTGAGCGCCAAGGCCGAGAAGGAAGGGGTCAAGGCGGAGTAGTTGATGGATGCCGAGACCACGCGCAAGCTGTTCGCCCTGCTGGGGCTTGGCGTGCGTGGACGCGGCGCGGTGATAGGCGTGCAGCAGGTAAGGGAGGCCGCCCGGAGCGGCAAGCTGATGGTGGCTATTGCGGCGCCGGACGCTTCGAGCAACAGTTTGAATAAAGTGATTCCCTTGCTCCGGGCGCGAGAGGTACCGGTCTATGCCGGTGGATCGGCGAAGGAGCTCGGGAACGCGGTTGGTCGCGAGTCGACGGCGGTAGTGGGAGTGGTTGACAGAGGTCTGGCAAAAGGCATCAAGGCGCTCAGCCTCAATGCGATGCCGGAAGGGCGTAAGGAGGAGTTGGGTTGAACAAGCTTCGAGTGCACGACCTGGCGGGAGAATTCGGAATCACTTCCGACGAGGTGATCAACCTCCTCCGCCAAATGGACGTTCCGGTGCGCAGCCACCTGAGTCCGCTCAGCGACGACCAGATCGCGCGTATCCGCGCCCGCTGGGAGCGGGAAAAACGCGCACGCGTAGCGGCACCTCCCGCCGCCGCGCGGCGGAGACGCGGCACGGCGGCGGCACCACCGCCCGCGGAAGTAAAGGCCGAGCCGGTGGCTGCGGACTCGGTTGCGCGCCGCCGGCGCCGCGTCGCGCCGGATCCCGTGGTCGAGCCGGTCGTGGAGGCCCCACCGCCGCCCGTCGTTCAAGCCCCGCCAGCGGCTCCGGCTCCGGCGGCTCCTGCTCCCATCGCGGCTTCGGCCGCACCGGACTCGACTCTGGCGCCGCCGGTCGCGCCGCTTCCGCCAGCGCGTCGCCCTGTCTCGCCGGCGCAGACATCGCAGCCTTCGCACCACGGAACCGACCGGGGCGAAACGCGCGAGCGCCAGCGCCCGCAGCCGGTAGTCCCCGGCGCGCCACGTCCACGTCCGGTTGCGACCGGCGCTCCTTACGCGCCTCCTCGTCCGGTCGCCTCTGCCGCGCCCGGAGCCGGCGCCGCGCCCCCACGGCGCGATGACCGCCCGAGCGGTCGCGGCGACGACCGTGGTGCACGACGCGGAAAGAAAGGAAAGCGGGGCGTAGACCAGGAAGCGGTGTCGGCGAACATCGGTAAGACGATGGCAACCATGCGCGGACCGATCCGCCGCGGTGGCGCCCGCCGCGCCGAAGATGGCACTTACCGCGAAGAGCTCGCCGCGCAGCGTCACGCCGAGGCGGAGCGCGAGAAGAAGACGGTCCACGTCAACGAGTTCATCACCGTCAGCGAGCTGGCGCAGATCCTCAAGATCCCGGCCGTTCAGATCGTGGGCTTCGCGTTCAAGAATCTTGGCTTGATGGTCACGATCAACCAGCGTCTCGACTTCGACCAGATCGAGCTCATCGCCGGAGAGTTCGGCTTCCAGGCGGTGAAGGAGGAGGAGTACGCCGCCGATCTCAACACCGCGGCCTCCTCGGAGGACACTCAGGAGCAGCTTCGTCAGCGACCGCCGGTCGTCACGATCATGGGCCACGTCGATCACGGCAAGACCTCTCTGCTGGATTATGTGCGCAAATCGAACGTCGTCGCCGGGGAGTCCGGCGGCATCACCCAGCACATCGGCGCATACCACGTGAGTCTGCCGGGAGGGAAGGCCATCACCTTCCTCGACACGCCGGGCCACGAGGCGTTCACCGCGATGCGCGCGCGTGGAGCGCAGGTCACCGACATCGTCATCCTCGTCGTTGCATCGGATGATCAGGTAATGCCGCAGACGATCGAAGCAATCTCCCATGCCCGGAATGCCGGCGTGCCGATGATCGTGGCGATCAACAAGATCGATGTTCCGGGTGCGAACCCGATGAAGGTCAAGCAGGATCTTCTCCAGCACGGAGTCGTGCTCGAGGAGTTCGGCGGCACCGTGCTCTCCAGCGAGGTCTCGGCCAAGAAGGGGACGAATGTCGATTCGCTCCTCGATCAGATATTGCTCCAGGCGGAGATTCTCGATCTCAAGGCCAACCCGAACCGCCCCGCGACTGGCGCGGTGATCGAAGCGCAGCTCGATCCCGGCAAGGGCGCCGTCGCGACGCTGCTGGTCAGCAACGGAACTCTGCGCGTCGGCGACGATTTCATCTGCGGCATGTATTCGGGCCGCGTCCGCGCGCTGCTCGATGAGCGCGGCCGCGCGATCAAGGAAGCCGGTCCGGCCATCCCCGCACAGATTCTCGGTATCGGCGGCGTGCCGATGGCTGGAGATCAGTTCGTCGTTGTCGAGGATGCAATGGAGTCGCGCGAGATCGCGCAGCGCCGCCAGCGCCTCGATCGAGAGGCCAAGAGCCGCCGCACCGCGAAGGGCGTCGTATCGCTCGAAGACTTCATGTCACAGACGGCCCCCGGCCAGAAGCGGACGCTTCGCATCGTGATCAAGGCGGATCAGGGCGGGCCGGCCGAGGCACTGGCGGACGCGCTCGGACAACTCTCTCACGAAGAGGTTTCGGTCGAGGTCATCCAGCGCGGCGTTGGCGCGATCACGGAGAGCGACATCCTCCTCGCCCGCGCGTCCGGCGCGATAATCGTCGGGTTCCACGTTCGCCCCGACAACAACGCCCGCGCCGCCGCCGAGCGCGAAGGCGTCGAGATCAAGCTCTACAAGATCATCTACGAGGCGGTGGAAGACGTGCGAGCGGCGCTGGAAGGAATGCTGCGTCCCGAAGAACGCGAGGTCGTTCTCGGAGAGGCAGAGGTGCGCGAGCTGTTCAAGGTCCCGAAGATGGGCGTCGTCGCCGGGTGCGCGGTTCGCAGCGGCGTGATCAACCGGCAGGGCCGCGTTCGCGTCGTCCGCGATTCAGTCGAGATCTACGACGGCAACATCTCGTCGCTCAGACGGTTCAAGGACGATGTGAAGGAAGTTCGCGAAGGCTTCGAGTGCGGTATCGGCGTCGAGAACTTCAATGATCTCAAGGTCGGCGATGTGCTCGAGTGCTACAAGAAGGAGCAGGTCGCGCGCACGCTGACTTCGGCGGCCGGGGCATCTGCGTAATACGCGGCGGTCGGATCGCGTCGCCGAAGCGATCCGCGTACAGGTAGCGACCTTCCTAACCGAAGCGGCGAAGGACCCCCGGATCGTCGGTTTCGTTACGGTCACCGGCGCGGATGTCACCCCGGATCTGCGGCATGCCCGGGTTTACGTCAGCGTGCTCGGCAGCGATACCGAGAAGGCCGCAACGTTCCAGGGACTGGAAAGCGTCGCCTCGCACCTGAGATCGCGCGTCGCGCGCGAGCTCAGGCTGCGCGTTGCCCCGGAGATCCAGTTCAAGGAAGACGACACAGTCGCGCGCGCGGCGCGCATCGAGTCGCTCCTCGCTGACGTCAAGAGGCAGGACGCCACCGCGGCGCGTGGAAGAGACGAGCCCGCCGACTGATCGGGACGAGGGCGCGCTCATGGGGAAATCCGCCGGCGGTTTGTTGCTGGTGGACAAGCCAGCCGGCCTTACCTCACACGATGTCGTTCAGCGCGTCAGGCAGCTATACGCCGAGCGCAGCATAGGGCACCTCGGCACCCTCGATCCTTTTGCCACCGGCCTGCTCGTACTTCTCCTCGGCAGAGCGACCCGCCTGGCGACGTTCCTCGAGACCGAGCCCAAGGTGTACGAGGCGACCATAACCTTCGGATCCGAAACCGACACCGACGACGGAACCGGTACCGTGACGCGGTCAGCGGACGCGCCGCGTGAGCAGGAGATACGCGCGGCGATCGGCGGTCTCACCGGTACGCTCTCACAGGTTCCTCCCGCCTATTCCGCGAAGAGCGTTGCGGGGGTTCGGGCTTACGATGCCGCGAGACGGGGTGCGCCTCTCGAGCTCCCTTCGGTGCCGGTAACCGTGCATGAGTGGGATGTGCTATCGATAGAACGCGGATCTCTGGTCGCGAGAATCACCTGCAGCGGAGGCACGTACATAAGAGCTCTGGCGCGGGACCTTGGACGCGGCACCGGGTCGGCCGCGCATCTGAGCGCCCTGCGCAGGACGAGAGTAGGAGACTTCGACGTGCGGGACGCCCACTCGCTCGAGGACCTGGCCGCCGTGCGGCCGCCGCTTCGCGCGCTCCGGATCGTCGCTGATGGCTGATCGGTCCGACGACTCGGGGCTTCCTCCGCATGTGAAGGGAACCGTGCTCACTGTGGGGACATTCGACGGCGTGCACCGCGGCCATCGCGATGTCATCGACAGGCTGGTGGCGCGCGCGCGGGCCCGGGGACTTCCCAGCGTGCTGGTGACTTTCGAACCGCACCCGATGGAAGTCGTGAACCCCGCGGCGGCTCCACTGCTCCTGACGACGCGTGAGGAAAAGCTGGAGGTGCTGGCCGAGTCCGGCATCGACTACCTCGCAGTCGTTCCGTTCACCCCATCGCTCGCGGCGTTCTCCGCCGAGGAGTTCGTCGAAACCGTGCTCAGGCAACGCTTTCGACTCGACGAGCTTCTAATCGGTTATGACCACGGTTTCGGAAGACAGCGCGCGGGGAACGTCAACGTCCTGCGAGAGATCGGAGAGAGGGACGGTTTCAGGGTGGAGGTCGTCGACGCGGTGGCCACCGCGGACGGCCATTCCATCTCCTCGACTTCGATCCGCCGCGCGGTGGCCGGCGGCGATCTCGAGCGCGCAGGCGAAGGTTTGGGCAGACCGTACTCTGTCAGCGGGCGCGTGATCGCGGGTAGTCAGCGGGGACGCTCCCTTGGCTTTCCCACGCTCAACCTCGGCCCAGCGCCGGCGAGAAAGCTGCTGCCGCCGGAAGGCGTTTACGCAGTCAGGGCGCAAACTCCGCGCGGGCCGGCGGGAGGGATGCTGAATCTCGGGCCCAGGCCGACGTTCGGGGACATGAACATCACCCTGGAAGCGCATCTGTTCGACACCGCCGGCGATTTTTACGGCGCGCAGGTGCGAGTCGATCTGATCGCGCGGTTGCGTGAGACCCGGCGATTCGCTTCTCCCGACCAGCTCATGAATCAGCTTCGTCAGGACGAGCGGGATGCCAGAAACGCGTTGACGCTGTTCGGCGTTCCCGATAACCTTAAAGGCTAGTCCAGAAGCGCACCTTTTACTGATAACGGCATGTCGCTGAAGTACCGTCTTCTCATCATTTTCGGCCTCGTCGCGGTGTCGCTCTGGGCGCTGTTTCCCCGCACGGTGGTCGAGCGCGTGAAGCGCGATGGTCAGTTCGTATACGACACGGTTATGCG
>DASTTD010000054.1:0-4363 GCA_035760325.1 Gemmatimonadaceae bacterium | reverse complement strand
ACGAATCAGTAGCAGAAGGTGTTCAACGACACGGACTGCGGACCAATTTCAAGAAAGAGAGACGGGTAATGGCGAGAAAGGCCATGGTGGAGAAGAGCAAGCGGAAGCCGAAGTTCGGCGTGCGCCAGCACAACCGCTGCGGGAGATGCGGGCGGTCGCGCGCGTTCCTGCGCAAGTTCGGAATCTGCAGAATCTGCTTCCGTGAGATGGCGCTCTCGGGGTACATCCCGGGCGTGCGCAAGGCGAGCTGGTAACCATTCACTTCTACCAGTCCTCCTGCGAACTGCGGACCAAGAGCAGGGGGATACAGTAGGAACGAGGAAACGAATTACATGAGCATGACCGATCCGATCGCCGATATGCTGACGCGCATTCGCAACGCCTGTGGGGCGAAGCACCGCCGCGTGGACATGCCGGTATCGAAGCTGAAAATCGAAATCGCCAAGATCCTGAAGGAGAACAACTTCATCCAGGACTACAGGACGCTCGACACCGACGAGGGCAGGCAGCTGCTGCGAGTGGTGCTCAAGTACGCGCAGGGCGGGCAGCCCGTCATCCGCGAGCTGAAGCGCGTCTCCACGCCGGGGCTCCGCAAGTACGTCGCGGTGGCCGAGATTCCGCGCGTGCGCAATGGACTCGGAATGGCGATCCTCAGCACTTCGCGCGGCGTGATGTCGGATCGGCAGGCGCGGCAGGCACGAACCGGCGGCGAGCTGCTCGCCCTGGTCTGGTAAGGGGATAGAGCATGTCACGAATTGGAAAGCACCCGGTTGCAATCCCGAAGGGCGTCACCGTAAAGGTCGAAGGCAACCGTGTACACGTCAAAGGCCCGAAGGGCGAGCTCGAGCGCGTGCTTCATTCCGAGATGAAAGTCTCGACGAAGGACGATCAGATCACCGTCGAGCGCCCGTCCGACGAATCGAACCACAAGGCGCTGCACGGCCTGAGTCGCACGCTCGTCGCGAACATGGTCGAAGGCGTCACCAGGGGTTTCAAGAAGGAGCTCGAGCTGGTGGGGGTCGGGTACAAGGCGGAGGCGCGGCCCTACGGGCTGCAGCTCGCCCTTGGCTTCTCGCATCCGGTGAAGTACGAAGCTCCGAAGGGAATCAAGCTGTCGGCGCCGCAGCCAACCTCGATCATCATCGAGGGTGCCAACAAGGAAGTGGTCGGTCAGGTTGCAGCGGAGCTCCGGAGCATCAGGCCGCCAGAGCCGTACAAGGGCAAGGGAATCAAGTACGTTGGAGAGCAGATCCGCCGCAAAGCGGGCAAGGCGGGAGGAAAGTAATGCCGAAAATGGCCAGACCGAAGTCGCGCGATCAGCTGCGTACGCGGCGTCACTTCCGGCTTCGCAAGAAGGTGATCGGCTCGGCCGAGCGTCCGCGTCTCGTCGTGTACCGCTCGCTCAAGCACATCTACGCTCAGCTGGTGGACGATGCGACTCAGCGCACGCTGATGACCGTGACCGATTCGGGTCTCGAGGGCAAGCCGACCGAGCGGTCGGTTGAAGTTGGGAAGCGCATTGCCGCCAAGGCCAAGGACGCCGGCGTGACGCGCGTAGTTTTCGACAGAGCTGGATACAAATATCACGGCCGCGTGAAGGGTGTGGCCGACGGAGCCCGCGAGGGCGGGCTGGAGTTTTAATAAATGGCGGATATCGAGAATCCTGAAGGAAGCGCGGGAACACCACCCCCCGGCGATGCACCCCCGATGCAGGAGCGCCCGCGCACCGGCGGCAGCGCCCGCAGCGGTGGCGGTGCCGGCGGGGGGCGCGGCGGACGTGGCGGTCAGGGTCGGGGCGGACCTGGCGGCGGCGCCGGTCGCGGTCGCGGCGCGCCGGGAGGGGGCGGACAGGGCGGCGGACGCGGCGAGGGCGCCGGTGGCGCACGCGGCGGACGCGGACGTGACGGGAAGTCGCGCGACCGCGACGGTGGTCGCGGCGACGGCGGGAGTGAGCTCGTCGAGAACGTCATCGCCATCAATCGTGTGGCCAAGGTCGTGAAGGGCGGACGCCGGTTCTCCTTCAACGCGCTGGTCGCGGTTGGAGATGCGCAGGGTCGTGTCGGCTTCGCGACGGGAAAGGCGAACGAAGTCTCGGAAGCGGTTCGGAAAGCCGTCGACGGCGCCCGCCGCAACATGGTCAGCATCCCGATGACGGGCGGAACCATCCCGCACGAGGTGGTGGGATCACACGGCGCGGGCAGGGTATTGATGAAGCCCGCGGCACCGGGAGCAGGCGTGATCGCGGGTGGCGCGGTCCGCGCGATCATGGAGTGCGCCGGGATCTCCGATATTCTCACCAAGAGCCTCGGCTCCACCAATCCACACAACATGGTGCTGGCGGCGCTGAACGGGCTTCAGCAGCTGTGCACCGTCGAACAGATCGCGCGTGAGCGTGGCGTCGAAGTCTCGAGCCTTGGTTATCGCTCGCGCGCAAAATCGAAGGAGCTGGCGCATGCCTAGAACACACGTGTGGTGGAACACCAGGGGACCGAAGTCGACCCCGAAGGAGACCATCACTGAAGGAAAGGTTCGCATCAAGCAGGTACGAAGCGGCATCGGCCATTCATGGCGGATGAGGCGTACCCTGGAAGCGCTTGGACTTCGCAATCATCAGGCTGAAGTCGTCAAGCAGGACTCGCCCGCGCTTCGCGGGCAGCTCAAGCACGTGCGTCACCTCGTTGAAGTGACGGCGGTCGAGGACTAGACGAGTGGCCAACAAGACGAAAGAGGCCGTGGAAAAAATCGGTCTTCACAATCTGGTTCCGGCACCGGGATCACATCGGAATCGCAAGCGCCTCGGACGTGGTCCGGGCTCCGGCACCGGCAAGACCTCCGGCAAGGGACACAAGGGAATCAAGGCGAGAGCGGGCCACCATGGACCAGGCGGCGGCAAGCCGCGGTTCGAGGGTGGACAGATGCCGCTTACGCGCCGCATTCCGAAGCGCGGCTTCACCAATATCTTTCGCGTCGAGAGCCAGGTGGTCAGCTTCGAGGATCTCGCGCGGCTGCCCAAGGGCTCCGAGGTGACTCAGGAGAGCCTCACCGAGGCGGGCCTGATCCGGAAGGGCAGGGGTCCGGCCAAGCTGCTCGCGAACGGAGACGCCGCGAAAGGCATCACCGTCCGCGGCATCAAGATGAGCGCCGGCGCGCGACAGAAGATCGAGGCGGCCGGAGGCCGGGTAGAAGAATAAATGGCTCAATCAGCGCCAGCGGCGGCAGTCAGCAACATCTACAACACGCCAGAGCTGCGTGACAAGATCGCCTTCACGTTCCTCTGCCTCGTCATCTACCGGATTGGCGCGCACATCACCGCGCCCGGCATCGATGTCGCGGCGCTCACGGATTTCTTCGAGAACCAGGGCCAGGGCGGACTGCTCGGTCTCTACGACCTGTTCGTCGGCGGCGGTCTCTCCCACGCGACCGTGTTCGCCCTCGGGATCATGCCCTACATCTCGGCCAGCATCTTCATGCAGATCGCCGGTGTGGTCATCCCCACCGTCGAGAAGATGCAGAAGGACGAAGAGGGCAGAAAACAGGTTACCCAATGGACGCGGTACTTCACCGTGGTGCTCGCGATCGTGCAGGCGTGGGGATTCGCGCTGTTCACCTCCTCTCTCGAGAACGCGGTAATAAATCCGGGGTTCGGCTTCCGCCTCCAGATGGTCCTGGTGCTCACTACCGGGGCGCTGTTCGTCATGTGGCTCGGCGAGCAGATCACCGAGCGCGGCCTCGGCAACGGCGCTTCGCTGATCATCTTCTTCTCGATCGTCGAGCGGTTCTGGCCGGGCATCTTCAGCACGGTCGGATTCGTTCGTACACAGGTCGTAGGTCCGTTCTCACTGATCGTGCTGGGAATCGTGATGGTCGCGGTGGTTGCGGGCACGGTTGCGATCACCATGGCCGCCCGGCGGGTGATGATTCAGATCCCGCAGCGCACCATGGCCCGTGGCCGTCAGAGAGAAGCCGCGAAGAACTTCATTCCGCTCCGTGTCAACGCGGCGGGTGTGATGCCCATCATCTTCGCGTCGTCGGTCATCGTCGTTCCGGGCGCGATCGCGCAGTTCAGCGGCAACGAGACGGCGCGGGTGATGTCGGAGTCCTTCCAGCCAGGCACGTGGCTCTATTACGCGCTGATGGCAGTGCTGATCGTTTTCTTCACCTACTTCTACACGTCGATCATCTTCAATCCGGTGGACATCTCCGAGAACCTGAAGAAGCAGGGTGGGTTCATTCCGGGCGTTAAGCCCGGAGCGAAGACGGCCGAGTACATCGACCACGTCGTGTCCCGGATTACCTTCCCCGGCGCGATCTTCCTGGCGTTCATCGCGCTGCTGCCGGTGTTCATCGCCGACATGATCGCCGT
>DASTTD010000053.1:0-9125 GCA_035760325.1 Gemmatimonadaceae bacterium | reverse complement strand
TAGTCGCTGATCGACACGTTGTTGCCGAGTGAGATTCCACCACGGTCGTCGAGAAGGACGTGGCGGTGCACGACCACGTTATCGCCGACGTCCATGTTGTAGCCGAAAGAGAACTCCACGTGCTGGAATGCCTTGAAGTTCCCGCCGCAGGTCCTGAAAATGTGCGGCGCCAGCACGCGACGGAGCTGAACGCCAAGCTCCACGTTCTGTCCGCCGGCGATGGTGCGGTCGAACGAGTACCACAGCCAGAGCAGCGGCTTCACTTTCTGGAATTTCGCGTCGTCGCACTCGGCGTAGTACTCGGGCTCGAGCGTGACGTTGCGCGGATCCAGGGAAAGCAGGGCAAGCCGCGTAGCGGCGGGGAGCTTCGTGTCCGCCACGGCCGTCTCCCAGTTCGCCGCGTATTCCGGGTAGGCAATCGCGGCGAGAGTGCGGCGGCAGGTGTCGGCGCGATTCGAGCCGGCCGCGATCTCAGCCTCCAGTGATTCCAGCCACTCGGCGGCGACGCCGGCGGCGGGAAGGGAAGGGAGCTTTCTCAGGGGTAGAAGCGCCATGCTAGTCTCGCTCTCCCGATCTGGATGCGCGGGCGCGGACCAGGACTCGCTCTCTTTCGACCCGCGTCAGAATCTGCTCCCAGGTCGCGCTCTGCTGGTCCAGGAAAGTGACGGTGAGCGGCTGATCCAGGTCGATCTCCTCGTCGTACAGATAGAGAGCGCTCTGCGTCTCACGCTGACGCAGCCGCTGCTCGCCGAACCCCGAGCTGAGAGGAATCACGTCCAGAGCGCGGAAGTTCCTTCCGCTGCTGGTGATGATCAGCTCCATCGGGCTGAAGTTTACGTCGGGTGCGACGCCGTAGAAGGAGACATACCACAAATCGGGGAGCTGTCCCCCACGTCGCCGCGCAATGGCAGCGATCGCTTCCTTGTTGCTCTCCTGCAGCTCACGCAGCGCGCGATAAGAGTCCGCCGTCAGCAGCCTGATCAGGCTTTCCTCGAGCGGAATGGCGCGGACGATCAATCCCTGCAGCTCGAGTCGAATGGCTATCTCATCCTGACGTAACGTTCCGTATCCCGGTGGTACGCTGGTCTTGCCGGTCGTGTCCTCGCCCGGCGCCGGCACAGGCCCCGGGTGGGCGCCTCCGACAGGCTGGGGACCCGAGGCGCACGCGGTGAGCGCGACGATTGCCCCGACGATCGCGATGGCGTTCACCCGGTCGGTCCGTCCCCGCGAGGTCCGACGAGCTGCATTATCGCCTCCAGAAGCTCTGTCCGGCCGGTACCCGTCACGACGCTGAACGGGATGATCTGCTCCGCGTCGAGTGACAGCGCGCGCGAGATCTCGTCGACGCGTGCCGGCACGGCCGACTTGCTCACCTTGTCCGATTTGGTGAGCGCCACGATCGTCGGAATTTCGACCTGCGCGAGAAAGTCGAGCATTGAGCGATCATCTTCGCTCGGGTCGCGCCTGATGTCCAGCAGCAGAACCAGTCCGCGGAGCTGAGTCGTGCGGCCGAGATAGCTCTCGATGAGCGGACGCCATTCCGCCTTTTTCTCCTTCGAGATCCGCGCGTACCCGTAGCCGGGCAGATCGACGAACACGAACTGGTTATTGATGCGAAAGAAATTGATCTCGCGTGTTCTCCCCGGCGTTTTGCTGACGCGGGCGAACGACTTCCGCCGCACCAGTGAGTTGAGAAGGGACGATTTCCCGACGTTGGACCGGCCGGCGAACGCAATCTCGGGGAGACTCGATTCGGGCCGCCACCCCGCCTGCTCCGCCTTTCCGCCGATGAACTCCACATTGCGGATGACGAGGGCTTCGGGAGCGGAGGGCGGTTGCTTCACTCAGTGCGTCACTGAATCGTAGAGCGGCTCGCCCTCGGCGGCCGCGTCGCCTGGACGGGGACGGAGCGCGATCGAAAGGACTTCATCCATTGTCTTCACCGGATGGAATCGCACGGTCGACCGCACCTCCTCCGGTAGCTCCTCGATGTCACGCCAATTTCCGTGAGGAATGATCACGTCGCTCACCTTGTTGCGGTGCGCCGCGACCGATTTCTCCTTGAGGCCTCCGATCGGCAGCACCCGGCCGCGCAGGGTGATCTCGCCGGTCATGGCCACGTCACCGCGCACCGGCACGCCGGTGAGCGCGCTGATCACCGCCGTCGCGATCGCGATGCCGGCGGACGGTCCGTCCTTGGGCGTGGCGCCTGCCGGCATGTGGATGTGGATGTCCCGGGTCCGGTGGAAATCGGCGTCGATACCGAGCGCGCGTGCGCGCGCACGCGCGTACGACAGCGCGGCGCTTGCGGACTCCTTCATCACGTCGCCCAGGGTGCCCGTGAGCTGCACCTTGCCGCGTCCACGCACCACACTGACTTCGATCTCGAGCACTTCCCCGCCGACCTGAGTGTAGGCGAGCCCGGAAGCGACGCCGACCTTGTCGTCCAGCGATGTGTCGTCGGGATCGAACGGGGGAGAGCCCAACAGGTCCTTCAGGTCTGAAACCTTCACGGTCTGCAGCCGGCCGTCGGCCATCACCTCAGCGGCCTCGGCGCGCTTGCGCGCGAGCTTCCGCGCGACGCGCGCGATCCGCCGCTCGAGCTCCCTGACACCCGCTTCCCGGGTGTAACCGCGCATGATCGCGGCGAGCACTTCGGTCTCGAGGACCACTTCATCCTTCTTCAACCCGTTTGCTTCGATTTGGCGCGGCAGGAGATACTGGCGCGCGATGGCGAGCTTCTCGTGGTCGAGATAGCCCGCGATGCGCAGGATCTCCATCCGGTCGCGAAGCGCTTCGGGAATTCCGGCGAGGGAGTTGGCGGTGGTGATGAAGAGCGCCTGGGAAAGGTCGTAGTCGACCTCGAGATAGTTGTCGTTGAAGGTGGTGTTCTGCTCCGGATCCAGCACCTCCAGCAGAGCAGCCGCGGGATCGCCGCGGAAGTCCTGGCCGAGCTTGTCGATCTCGTCGAGCAGAATCACCGGGTTGACCACTTCGGCGCGTCGCATTGCCTGGATGATGCGGCCCGGCATCGACCCGATGTAGGTGCGCCGGTGGCCGCGGATCTCCGCTTCGTCACGGACACCGCCCAGCGCCATGCGCACGAATTTCCGGCCAAGCGCCCGGGCGATCGACCGGCCGAGCGATGTCTTGCCGACACCGGGCGGACCAACGAGGCAAAGGATCTGACCGTCGAGCCGGCCGACGAGAGACATCACGGCGATGAAGTCGAGAATGCGGTCCTTCACTTCGTCCAGCCCGTAGTGGTCCGCATCGAGGATCACGCGCGCGTGCGCCACGTCCAGCACCTCGTCGGTCCGCTCGGTCCAGGGGATCGCGACGATCCAGTCGACGAAATTCCGCGCGACCGTGAACTCGGGTGACATCGGCGGCATGCGGCGGAGCTTTCTCAGCTCACGCATCGTCCGCTCTTCCACGGCGGGCGGCAGGGCTTTCTTCCGCACCTGCGCCTCCAGCTCGGTGAAGTCGTCGCTGTCTTCCTCGCCCAGCTCGCGATGGATGACGCGCAGCTGCTCCTGCAGGTAGAACTCGCGCTGGTTCTGGAACATCGCCCCGCGCACATCGTCGTCGATTTTCCGCTCGAGGCGAAGCAGCTCGATTTCGCCCGTCAACAGCTCCCCCAGCATCTCGAGGAGCTGCCTGAGGGTGTCAGCCTCGAGAAGTGACTGACGCTGCTCGAACCTCACCGCGACGTGCGCGGCGATTCCAAATGTCCGTCGCTCGGCGGTCTCCGTGCTCTGCAGTATCGATACGATCTCGGCGGGGATCCGGCGGTGCAGGTTGACGTACTCCTCGAAGGAGTTCATCACCCGCCTGCTCAGAGCCTCGGTTTCCGCGTCCGGGCCTTCACTGCCGTCGAAGGGAAAGGGCATCGCGGCCGCTCGCAGGACCGGACCCGACGGGATGTAGCGCGTCACCCGGGCGCGCGCGATTCCCTCGACGAGCACTCTCGTGGTCCCGGTGGGCAAACGGGAAACCTGAACCACACGCCCAACCACTCCGGTGCGGTGGAGATCGGCGGCGGCGGGCTCCTGCTTTTCCCCGTCTCTCTGGGAGACGAGCAGGACGAGTTTGTCTTCAGTGAGCGCAGCTTCGATTGCGGCGAGTGAAGCTGGACGCCCGACCAGCAGGGGGATGACGACGTACGGAAAAATTACGACATCGCGAAGGGGCAGGACCGGAATGCGGTCCGATGTCGTGACGCTTTCGTTGTCCCGCTGGAAGGTTTGCGGCACTTATTTGCGTGGTGAAGAGAGGTAAGGTTGCCCTAACGCAACAGTTGCCCTTCCTACGCTTCCTTCTTTCTCCGCATCGGAGAGATCTCGAGCAGAGGCTGTGTCCCGTTGGTGATGCACGACTCGGTCACCTTCACCTCGACCACATCCTCGCGTCCCGGTAAGTCGAACATGACTTCCATGAGGACCTCTTCGAGAATCGCGCGCAGGCCACGGGCGCCCGTGCCGCGCTTCAGCGCCTTCGCCGCGATCGCGGCGAGCGCTGCTTCGTCGAAGGTGATCTTCACGTCCTCGAGTCCGAAGAGCTTCGCGTACTGCTTGGTCAGGGCGTTCTTCGGCTCCTTGAGAATTCGAACCAGCGCCTCTTCATCCAGGCCCTCGAGCGCGACAGTGACCGGAAGACGGCCAACCAGCTCCGGGATGAGACCGTAGCGGAGCAGATCGTCCGGCTCCACCTCGCTGAACAGCTTCGTCTGCTCCATCTTCTTGTCGCGGGCCTTGGCGCCGTTGAACCCGATCTGCCGGCGGCCGGTGCGAGCCTCGATGATCTTCTCGAGTCCGTCGAACGCTCCACCGCAGATGAAGAGGATGTCCTTGGTGTTGAGCTGGATGTACTCCTGCTGCGGGTGCTTGCGCCCACCCTGAGGCGGAACTGAAGCGACGGTGCCTTCGATGATCTTGAGGAGAGCCTGCTGTACTCCCTCGCCCGAGACGTCGCGCGTGATGCTCGGATTCTCCGACTTGCGCGCGATCTTGTCGATCTCGTCGATGTAGACGATTCCCCGCTCGCACTCCGCGACGTTGAAGTCGCCCGCCTGCAGCAGCCGGACGAGAATGTTCTCAACATCTTCACCGACGTATCCCGCCTCGGTGAGGGTGGTCGCATCCGCGATCGTGAACGGAACGTCGAGAATTCTGGCCAGAGTGCGGGCGAGAAGGGTCTTGCCGACTCCGGTGGGCCCGATGAGGAGAATGTTCGATTTATCGAGCTCGACGTCGTCATCCTTGAGCGACGTCGAATTGATGCGCTTGTAATGGTTGTACACCGACACTGCTAGAGCCTTCTTCGCCTGCTCCTGTCCGATCACGTACTGGTCCAGAACGTCCTTGATCTCCTGCGGCGCCGGGACCTGGGTTATCGCTTCGGCTACCTCGCGCTCCTCGTCTTCCGCCAGGATCTCGTTACAGAGCGCAATGCACTCGTTGCAGATATAGACGGAGGGGCCGGAAATGAACTTCCGGACCGAGTCTTTCGACTTTCCGCAGAACGAGCACCGAAGATGTTTCTCTTGCGACATTGATCGACGGGGAACGGGTAAATCGGGCGGGCGGATCCGGGCCGGGGCCCCGACCTAAAGATACCTAACAGCGAGGCCGAAAACGGTCAAGCAACGCATCGCGACGAGTGCTTGACTTGTGAAGATTTTCACAAGTAACACCCAATGTCCGGTCAGGCTTTCTTCAGCGCCTCCTCCATCTCGCCACGATAGGAGATGACGTTGTCGATCAGGCCGTATTCCTTCGCCTCCTCCGCGGACATGAAACGGTCACGATCGGTATCACGCTCGATTCGCTCGACCGGCTGGCCGGTGTGCTTGCCCATCAGCTGGTTCATCTGTGACCGCAGGTGAAGAATCTCCTTCGCCTGGATCTCGATGTCCGACGCGGTACCCCCGCCACCGCCCTGTGACGGCTGGTGGATCATGATTCGGGCATGCGGCAACGCCGACCTCTTGCCTGGTCGCCCCGCCGCCAGGAGGAACGCGCCCATGCTCGCCGCCAGTCCCATACAGTTGGTGTTCACCGGAGATTTGAGGAACTGCATGGTATCGTAAATCGCCAGGCCGGCCGAGACGCTCCCACCGGGCGAGTTGATGTAGATGTGAATGTCGCGCTCTGGATTGTCCGACTCGAGAAAGAGGAGCTGGGCGATGACGATGTTGGCCACGTCGTCATTGATCGACGTGCCAAGGAAGATGATCCGGTCCATGAGGAGCCGGGAAAAAACGTCGTAGGTTCGCTCACCACGGCTGGAGCGCTCGATTACGTAGGGCGTATAAATCGTGGGCATTGGCTCTTCTTCTTCCTGTCGTTTAGGCATTAGTCAGTACATCGTTCCGTTCCAGCAGCCACCTGAAGACGTTGTCTTCAGTAATACTGCGCTCCATCTCCTTGAGACGGCCGCTTTTCTCCAGCTGGGCATAGACCTGCCCCGGGTTCAGCTGGCGCTTCGCCGCCTGCTCGGCGATACGATCGTCCAGATCTTTTTCGGTGGCGGCCAGACCTTCTTTCTCCGCTATCGTCTCGATCACCAGATCCCGGCGAATCTGCCTCTCGGCCATCGCCCGGAACTCCCCAGCGAATTGATCGCGCTGGGCCTCGGGGACCTGATACGCTTCGGCGTAATTCTGCACGAACTGCTGGACCCAGCTTCTCGGCACATCGAACGCGTTGGCGGAGATGATCTGATCGATCAGCTGCTGCCTGACGGTGGCTTCCGCTTCGCGTTCGGCCTGGCGCTCCATGTCGCCGCGAACAGCCGTCCGGAGCGCCGCCAGCGAATCGAAGTCGCCGACTTCCCTCGCGAAAGCGTCGTCGAGCGGAGGCGCGGATTTCCGTTTCACCTCGTTCACGGTGATGCGCACCTTTTTCGTCTTCCCACGCTGCGCCTCGTCCGGAAAATCTTCCGGCCACTTCACGGACCGCTCCACGGTCTGTCCCGGTGCCGCCTCCATCACCAGCTCCTCGATACCCGGGATGGCCTGTCCAGCGCCGAGTACCAGCGGATAGCTCTTGGGATCGCCCGCGTCGGGTGCCGAGTCGCCGGTCGCGATTTGCACGTTGACCATGTCGCCGGGAAGGGGCTTCTCGCTGACGGGAGACCACGATGCCTTCTCGTCACGGATCTGCTCGAGCTGCTGATCGACCTGCTCTTCAGTCACGGTCGCCGCCGGGCGGGTGATCCTGAAGCCGCTGGTGCGGCCGAGCTCGATCCTGGGGCGAACCTCGAGATGGAGCTCGAAGGTGAGAGGCTTTCCTTCCTCGAATTTGAGATCGTGCACGTGAGGCTGCGCGGCGACCTTGATGCTCTCCTTTTCGATGAACTCCTGGTACGCCTCTCTCACCAGCGTTTCAACCGCTTCCTGACGGATAGCCTCACCGAACTTCTTGCGGACGACGGTAGGTGGTGCCTTGCCTGGGCGGAACCCCGGCAGCTTTACGGTCGACGCGTACCGCCGGGCCGCCTTCTGCTCCGCATCACGGACGGCTTCGACGGGAATGGACACCTTGATATGGCGCTCCACACCTTCGGCCACGGTTGGGGTGAACTCGATCTTCATGCCAGCAATATAACCGGCCCTGACGTCGTCCCGCTCCACCCGCGGCCGTGGCTGGAATCCTGCCAATCATGACCGGAATGGCGAAACCAGTGCCTGCTCCGGTCGCTAATCTGTCGACACACATCGCTGAAACGTGCATCGGCCTGGGTATGATCTCGCCCGACGACCGCTGGGTCGACGCGAACCCATACCTGTGTGGGCTCCTGGGCTACTCGCGGGATGAGCTGGTTGGGAAGGACCGCGCGGCGATAACACAGCCCGAAGACCTTGCTCAGGAGACCTCGCGACTGCAGGCAGTGCGCAGGGGAACCGAGAAGTCAGCACAGCTGGAGCAACGCTATCGGACTCGGGACGGGGCTTCGATTTGGGTCAACGTCCTGGTTGCGCCGGAAAAGCCTACGCATCACGGGGACGTAAATCTCGTGGTGGTTGTCCAGGATGTATCCGCCCCGCGCGCCACCCTCCGCGCAGTGGGGCTGCAGCATCTCGTAAGCCGGATCCTGCTCACCTCGGGCTCAACAGCAGAAGCTCCGCAGCGAGTGCTCGCCGAGGTTGCGAGCGCTTTGGGATCTACGTACGCCGCCTTCTGGACCGTCGATCCCACCGCCGGTACGATCCGGTCGACGAGCACATGGGTCCGCGCCGGGGCCAGCGTCCCCGAGTTCGACAAAGAGACGCGGACGGCGGTTTTTCGCCGGGGAGAAGGATTCATTGGAGTGACGTGGGAGGCCGGCCGCCCGTTCTGGGAGAGCGACATGGTCGCCCACGCCGTGTATCCCCGCTCCGCCGCGGCGGAGAAATCCGGCCTTCACTCCGCCTTCGCCTTCCCCATCCGGACTGCGCGGGCGTTTTTCGGAGTGATGGAGTTCCTCGCCGAGGATGTGCTGCCCCCGGACCAGGCGCTCCTCGAAGCCGCGGAAGGCGTGGGCTATCAGCTCGGAGAGTATCTCGAGAAGAGCCGCGCAACCGCGGCGCGTATCGAAAGCGATCTCGTCAGAACATCGATCGTGGACGTCGCTCTCGACTGCATCATCATCAGCGACCACCAGGGCGTGATCACCGAATTCAACCCGGCCGCCGAAGCAACGTTCGGATACCGCAGGGAGCAGGTCATCGGACGGGAGATGGTAGACCTGATAATTCCGCCATCGCTGCGCGAACAGCACCGGCGCGGATTGAAGCGATACCTCGAGACGGGCGAGGCGCACGTCCTGGGGCGGAGAATCGAGATCAACGGAATGCGATCGGACGGGTCCGAATTCCCGGTGGAGCTGGCGATAGTGCGGGCGCCCATCGAGGGGCCTCCCGTTTTCACGGCCTACCTGCGGGACCTTACCGAACGCAGGAAACTCGAGGGCGAGCAGGCGTTCCTGCTGCGCGCGAGCGAGCAGCTCGCCTCTTCGCTGGATTACGAGACGACGATAGCGTCGATCGCCCAGCTGGCGGTCCCCGCGATAGCGGACTGGTGCGCGGTCGATGTGATCGAGAGAGACCGTACGATCAAGCGCGTCGCCGTGGCGCACAAGGA
>DASTTD010000052.1:0-2286 GCA_035760325.1 Gemmatimonadaceae bacterium | reverse complement strand
TTCATGCGCGTACCGCAATCTCATCGGGCGACGGCGCCGCGTAGCCTTCGACATTCTCGTAACCAGAGTAATACTCAGCAGCGGCCGGCCGCCTGATCTCCGACTGCAACACGATCCGATCACGACGAATCCCCCGGAAATCCTCGACCCGCGTCCACCCGTCGGCTGCATGCTGCTCGATGAACTGGTCGAGTCCCGCCAGCAGCCGCTTGATGACATTCGGTCCGACGGCCTGGTCGAGCATCGCGGCGGTGCAGACCTGCACCGTACCACACCCGAGCAGGAAATAGGAGATCGCCTGGGAAAAATCGGAGATACCGCCGATACCGGAGAAGCTCTTGTCAGGGAATGCCTTGGTGAGCTGCGCCATTTTGGCGAGCGACAACGGCAGGATCGCCGGCCCGCCCAGCCCGCCACTGGAAACGAAACCATCCACGTTGATCTCGAACTCCAGCGTCTCCGGATCGATCGGTGGCAGCGACGGAAAAGTGTTCGACGACACGATCGCGTCCGCGCCACCGCGAAAGCACGCTCCCGCTTCGACGACGATGTCGGCCGTCGCGGGAGTCAGCTTGCACCACACCGGCACCTTGGCGACCTCTTTCACCGCTTCCGTCACGACCGAGCAAAGCCCCTGGTCCTTGCCGATGTTTGACCCCATGTCGCGGCGGTCCATGTGCGGACAGGAAAAATTCAGCTCGAGCCCGTCCGCGCCTTCACCCTGCGCCGTCTCGGCCAGCTCCTGCCAGTGCTTCAGCTCCTTGTCGTTGCCCGAGCCCGCCATGATCGACGCGATCAGCACCCTGTTGGGATAAGCCTCCTTGATGCGACGGATGCGCGGGGCCCACCACTCGAGAGTCTTGTCCGATATCAGCTCCCAGTTCCACGACGAATGCAGGGCCGCGCCCGGGCGCTTCTTCATCGAGACGTGCGCATCGTCGGCGCCGGTCCGCATGAACTTCGCCTTGGCCCCGTAGACGTTGACGACCGGATGCAGCCCGATCGTCTTCGTCACGACACCACCCCAGCCCCCCTCGAACGCGCGCAGGATGTTGGTCTCGGACTCCGTCGGAGGCGCCGAGGAAAGCAGAAAGGGATTCTCGAACCTTATTCCGGTGAACGTTACCGATCGATCCACGCTCATACGACCTCCCAATGGTGTGTCTTCGCCGGGCGTCGCCCGGCGACAGAAATCACGACATCCAGTTCGCGCCCGCTTCCTTGTTCCACTTCGTCGTCATTTTCTTCGACTGGGTCCAGAACTCGATCGACCCGCGACCGGTGATGTCGCCGACACCGAACTTCGAATCGTTCCAACCGCCGAACGAAAACGGCTCGCGCGGAACGGGAACTCCGACATTCACCCCGACCATGCCCGCGCTTGCGTGCTCCATCACATACCGCGCGGTCCCGCCGCTCTCCGTGAACACGGACGCCGCGTTGCCGTATGGCGAGGCGTTCTCGACCTGCAGCGCCTCATCGACGTTCTTCGCGCGAATGATCACGAGCACCGGGCCGAAGACTTCCTCCTGCGCGATCCGCATGTCGGGCGTTACGTGATCGATGATGGTCGGGCCGATGAAGTACCCATTCTCCTTGCCCGGGACGACGGCGCGGCGTCCATCGACCAGCACCTTCGCGCCCGCCGCCTCCGCCTCGGCGATATAGGTCTCGATGCGCTGGCGTGCGGCGGCGGAGATCACGGGACCGATGTCGCGTCCCGGTACGATTCCCCGCGCGTGCTCCACCATCCGCTCTATTATGTGGTCGGTCTTCGAGACCGCCACCATCACCGAGGCGGCCATGCATCGCTGGCCCGCGCAACCGGACATCGAGGCCACGACGTTGCTGGAGGTCATCTCACTGTCGGCGTCGGGCATGACTATCAGATGATTCTTGGCGCCGCCAAGCGCGAGGCAGCGCTTGAGGGTCGCGGTCGAACGGCGGTAAACCACTTTTGCGATCTTGGTGGAGCCGACGAAGCTGATCGCTGAAATCCCCGGGTGGTCACAAATGGCCTCAACGGCCTCCTTCCCGCCATGGACGATCTGGAGAACGCCTTCCGGCAACCCTGCTTCCTTCAGCAGCTCGGCAATCCTGCCCGCGCTCAGTGGAACGAGCTCCGAGGGCTTGAGGATGAGGCAGTTGCCGAGCGTGATCGCGTTGGGAATGGACCAGTTCGGGACCATGTTGGGAAAATTGAACGGCGTGATCGCGGCCACGACCCCAAGCGTGAACCGCTCGATCCGGCACTCCACGCCACGGCTTACTTCGAGCACTTCGCCG
>DASTTD010000051.1:0-4911 GCA_035760325.1 Gemmatimonadaceae bacterium | reverse complement strand
ACCCCGAGACACGCCTGGAGCAGGTTGAGTCGTGCGACAGCAACCGGATCCTCGACATGTCCTTCAGCCAGTATATCGCGCCGTACCCGTCGCTGGCGTCGTTCTCTGTCGACAGCCCGTCGGACATCGCCCTGGTCGAGAAGCACATGAACGCCGACGAATACTGGCATCGCTACCGATAACGGCGACGGGAATTCCATGACCATACCGGACCACTTCTACTATATCGACGACGACATCTACTTCCGCGGCCTGCGGGAATCCGACCTCAACGGCCGCTGGCCCGAGTGGTTCAACGATCCGGTCGTCACTAAGTACCAGGCGAAAGGCTATCGTCCCAACACCCGCGAGCAGCAGCGGGCGTACTACGACCGCCTCGTGACGAGCACAACCGACGTCGTGCTGGCCATCATCGAGCGCTCGTCCGAGAAGCACATCGGCAATGTGGGGTTGCATCAGATCGACCCGTTGCATCGCACGGCCGTTCTGGGGATCGTCATTGGCGAGCCGTCGGCGTGGCGTCGCCGGATCGGCGCGCGAAGCTGGCGCGCAATCACCAGTTACGGGTTCGAGGTCCTCGGCCTGCACAAGATTTGCGCGACCGTGATCGACGGCAACGAAGCATCGCTCAAATGTGCGCTGGCGGCGGGGTACACCGTGGAGGGGCGTCAGTTGCAGCAGATCTACAAGAACGGTGCTCATCGCGACCTGATTCACGTGGGCCTGCTGAAAGAGAAGTGGACGGCCTAGCGTGCTGCTGCTCGACGACCTTCCGGGACCGGCCGACTCTGAACCGGTCCTGAAGTGGCGCGGGTACGCCGAGGAAGCCAACGCCATCTCGGTTTCGCGACACCTCGATCGACGCGGCGATGCGCTCCGCACGAAGTACCTGTCGTTCGTTCACGACCTTGGCGAGACGATCATCGCCGGCCGTCCGCTGCGGCAACACTTCGAAGCGCCCGACGGATTCTCGTTGTGGTGGATGAACCGGGTTCCGGAAAAGAGCCCGTTCAAATCGTCCCGGATCTTCGATTGCCTTCGGCTGCTTGCCCTGGAGGAGATCCTCGTGGAGCGGGGCATTCGATTGTTGACGCTCTACAGCACAGACGACGTGCTGGCAAAAGCCGTGAGCCTGCTCTGCGATGGGCTCGGTGTTCAATTCTCCCGCGCCGCCGCGCCCAAGGAACGTCGTCCGCTGACGCTCCGGCGGTTCTATGGCTCGCTTCCTCACTTCGCGCGAGGCCTGTTGAGCTTCCGGCACCTGGCTTTGCGCTGGAGTTTCAGGCGAATTCTTCCGGTGCATTGGCATTCCCGCGACGGCTCGGTGTTCGCCTGTTCGTACTTCTTCAATCTCGATCCCGCCGCCACCGGCGTCGGCCGCTTCCACTCGCGCCAATGGGAGAGCCTTCCTGGCTGGCTGCGCGAGCGAGGTGTCCGGATGAACTGGTTGCATCATTATCTGCCCTACACGATGCCCGTCGAGGCAAGCGCCTCGCTCCTCCAGGCGTTCAATCGGGACGAGACCGATCAGGGGCGGCACGCGTTTCTCGAGAGCTATCTGTCCGGGGCCCTGCTCTGGCGCATGTTGCGGCAGTGGCTGCGCACGCTAGCGGCCGGGTTGCGCCTGCCGGACCTGACCGAACCATTTCGGCCCCGGGGATCGGCCGCGTCGCTTTGGCCGCTTCTCGCCGATGACTGGCATAACTCGCTCTCGGGCACGGCTTCGGTGAGCAATTCCGTTTGGTACGTCCTGTTCGACGCGGCCCTCGGTGATGTGCCACGGCAGCAGCGGGGAGTCTACCTATATGAAGGACAGGGATGGGAGGCGGCGTTTCTCCATGCGTGGCGCAAACATGGTCACGGGGAAGTCGTCGCGGTGCCCCACTCCTCGACGCCCTTCTGGTACTTGAACCTCTACGACGATCGGCGCTGCGTGGCTCCTCAAAGCCCATGTCGGAAGCCACAGCCTGACCGCTGGGCACTGAACGGGCCGATGGCCTGGAACGCATTCGTCGACGCGGGCTATTCGCCGGACCGTCTCGTGCCAGTCGAGGCCCTGCGCTACCAGCATCTACTGACGTCGGCGCCGACCCCTCGTGCAACGTTCCAGCCGACACCCGCGGCGCCGCTCCGGCTGCTCGTCCTCGGTGACTTTACGCGCGAGCAGACGTTGCGCATGCTGGCGCGGGTGGAGCAGGCGGCAGCGACGATGGAGAAAGGTCTCGAGATCACAGTCAAGCTGCACCCGGCCTGCCACGTCGATGCTGGTGACGTCGGGGGACTACGGTGCGAGTTCACCACAAAACCACTTGGCGAGATCCTGAGCCGCTTCGATGCGGCATTCTCCAGCAACACCACGTCGGCCAGCCTCGACGCGCTTCTTAGCGGGCTCCCGGTCGTCGTGTTTCTCGATGACGACGTGATGAACAACAGCCCACTGCGCGGTGTCGACGGTGTGGCGTTCGTCACGACCGGTACGGAGCTGGCCGGAGAGCTCGCTGCCGCCCGGGACAACCGGCTCGACGCCTCGCCAGCAGATTTTTTCTGGCTCGATGCGGACCTCCATCGATGGGAGGCCCTGCTCGTACCGTGAAAAAGTCGAAACCTCGCCTCCTCAACCCACACTTTTCGGGACGCTGGTCACCGATATTTCGCGCGCACAAAATCAGAAAATAGTTGCCACACCGGTGTGTCCGGAGTTCCCGGCCGTTTTATGTAATCGGCGACGTATTTCGCGTAAGCGCGTTCATTCACGCCGTACGATAATTTGAGACCGGATAGTCGATTAGCGTCTGCGTCGACGTTTAAGAGGGGCGCGTCCAAAAGAGTACTTCGAAGGGCGATACCGGAACCTAGAAAGCTTTTTCTTAGATCGTCGGTTGTCAAAAAAACAATCGGCTTCCGCCATAATATCGCGAACCCGAGAGAAGTGCTTAGATGGCAGAAGACAAGACTGGCACCTCGCACAAGCTCAGCCGTTTTGCCGCTAATAGTCTCACGTCCATCCCAGAGTTCAGGGCGTACATCATACTTCGACACGGGATGAGCGGCGACAATGACAGGCATCCCGATTACCGGCTCAATCTTTTCGAAAAACCGATTCATAGCCGAATAGTATGCCCGCGCGGTCGTGGGCGGTGTTATTCCGGAATGATCGTAATCTGGGTGATAAAGCATATCCTCATCAAGAAAAACCGCGTACGGCTCGTCTCGCTTTAGTGGTGCAGACCTGTTCTCGAGGTAGATGTCGTAGTCCAGAGAATGCGCCCAAAGCCTCTCCGCCGCCCCACGAGCGCGCGGATCATTCAACCCAGCGGTACCGGACATTAGAGCAAGTTCCGGCATGGGCTCTGGATGCAATATTCTTTCGCTCCGAGTTTTGAGCAATTTTAGAAGCGACGTTGGAGAGTTCCCTGAGATCAGGCGTCGTAGCCTGTCGTTCCATGTCCTCTCTGGCCTTGGCAAAAGACCATGCAGAAACACTACTCTCGGGATCTTCCGGCTTTTGAGCGCGAGCCGAACCTTTGCGCATTTGGAGCAATTGCCGAGGAAATCGATAGCGACACATTCCGTGTGTCGATCGATGAAACTGATGAGGGAATCGAAATCACCGATGGCCACATTGCCGGGAAACGGATACGCGATCGTCGAATACCTCTCCCAAAAGTCTGGCTTGATCCAGGGTGTGCAGTCGAGAATCGAGACCTGAAAATTCTCGCGCAGACGCTGCACGCCGAAGCGGTGGTAGTCCCTTTCGCGAAACGGCGCCTCTGTAAGAAACAGGATATGATTCACCGCCATTGCGCGGCCAAAACAGTCACAGACTCATTACGCTATTGTTCGCCGCCTCATACGACCAAACCGATGCAGAATCTTCCCCTTTACCTCGCCGAGCGTGCTTACAAACTCGTCCGCCTCAGGATCTCCCTCTTGCCGCCGACGAGCTATCGCTCCCGACATGAACGCTATGAACGCTCCGAAGAGCGCCCCGAAGGTAAGCCCAAATAGTACGCTGACCAATCGGCCGCGAGGTTCCGGGAGTGTGGGGACCGACGGAGTCTCGATTACGGTAATCACCGGAGTGTCCCGAACCTCGCGAATCCTGACCTCCTCCGCCGCTTGTGTCAGCGAGGTAAACACTTGCTGCTTGAGCGTCACGTCCCGCTGGAGGCGGTCGCGTTGGAATGTCAGGTCCGGCGAGCTCGTGAATTGCCTGTTCGCGATCAGAAAGCCCTCGAGCCGGTCCTCAGCTGCGCGCAGGTCGGATGCCGCGAGAGCCAACCGTCCCTCGACGAACCTGCGCTCCTCCGCTGCCTGCCCTTGCCTCGTTCGTTGATTGTACTGGCTGACCCCGGTCAGGAGGTCGTTCGCGATGGCCAGCGAAACACTTTGCCACTCTGTAGCGACGGAGAGTTCAACAACACCGGTCGTCCTCACAATCGAAGGCTTCACTATGTTTTGTAATAGCCGGACTCCTTTCTCTTCGCGGCGCCTCGCGGAGTTCCCGCTGATCTTGAACAGGTCCAGGAACGCGATGCGGCGGCCCCCGTTTTCCTGGACGACAAATGTGTCGCGCGCGATTGGCGTCAACAGCACACGCGACGTCAGCAAGCTGGAGTAGAAGTCCGGGGACTGAGATTGATTACCGCGGGGCAACGCAAGTCCGTACTGACCCGCCAGGCCGGCTAACGCGGATCGACTCTGATCACTCCCTTCCGGTATAAAGGACGCCGAGGCGACATACAACGCCGGCTTCGTGAATGCGGAAAGTGCAGCAAGCGTACCTCCCACCAGCATCCAGCGGACGATCCGCCACCGGTTTCGCAGAAGAATCGTCCCAATGGCGAACAGAGAGAGGTCGTCGTGGTCCCGCCAAACGTCCTCAGTCATCCAGCGGTCGTGTTCGAATTG
>DASTTD010000050.1:0-8353 GCA_035760325.1 Gemmatimonadaceae bacterium | reverse complement strand
CAACGAAGACTTCAAGCGGCTGGTTGCCGAAGCCCATCGCCGCGGCATTCGAGTTCTCGTCGACATGGTCTTGAACCACGCATCCAGCGAGCACCCCGCGTTCAGGGAGGCGCAGCGCGATACCGCGTCTCCGTATCGTGGCTGGTTCAGGTGGCTCCCGGCACACCCGGGAGTCAAAAACCGCTGGGGCGGCGACAACTGGCACCGCTCCCCGGTGCGCGGTGATTACTACTACGGATTTTTCTGGAGTGGCATGCCGGATCTGAATTTCGACAATCCGGCGGTGCGAGAGGAGGCCAAAAAGATTGCCCGTTTCTGGCTGAATGAAATGGGCGCCGACGGTTTCCGGCTCGACGCGATCCGGCACCTCATCGAAGAGGACAACACCCTGGAGAACGTGCCGCGCACGCATGACGTCCTTCGGGATTACGCCGCATACATTCGCCGGATCGCGCCGCAGGCGTTCACGATCGGGGAAGTATGGGACAGCACAGGGGCGATGCTCGCGTATTATCCCGATCAGCTCGACGCGCATTTTGCTTTTGAGGTCTCCGACTCGATCATTGCCGCCGTCCGCACCGGTTCCGCCAAAGGTCTGCTGCCCCCCGTCCTTCGCATCCAGAGCGCGCTGCCGGCGGAGCGCTACGCGCCTTTCCTTCGCAACCACGATCAGACGCGAACCGTAACCGCCTTGGGGGGTGATACGGCCCGGGCGAGAGTCGCAGCGACGCTGCTCCTAACGCTCCCCGGGCTGCCGTTCGTTTATTACGGCGAAGAGCTCGGCATGACCGGAGACAAGCCGGACGAGCGCTTGCGAACCCCGATGCACTGGCGCCGCACACGCGCGGCCGGATTCACCACGGGCGCTCCGTGGCAGGCGCTTCAGCCTGACTCGCTTACCGCGAATGTCGAGGCGCAGGACAACGACGCCGCATCCCTGCTCAATCTGTATCGCCGGCTGATCCATCTGCGCGCCGCCAATCCCGCCCTCGCCAATGGAGAGTTGATCGAGCTCGAGGCGAGCAACGATGCGGTAGCGGCGTTCGTTCGACGCCAGGGAGATCGAGCCGTGCTCGTCGTCTCAAACCTCGGAAGCCGGGCGCTTGCCGGCGTTCGGCTCTCCTCGGCGGACTCGGTGCTCCGCCCCGGACGCTACGTGCCCACAACCCTGTTGGGCGTCGGTAACCCCCAACAGCTGCGCGTGGAGTCGAACGGTCGTATCCGAAACTTCGTTCTTCTCCCGATGATGCGTCCTAAGTCCGCTCACATCTTCGAGCTGGAGCGGCACTAGCACGATCGACGTTCAGCTGCGGTTTTTCACCATGGTCGCCGTTATCGGAATATGATCCAGATAATCCCGACCGCCGCCGCCAGCGCCACCGACAACCAGATCGTCGTCCTCCGCTCCGCCGGAAGATCAGCCGTATCGACAACCCTGGTCGACGTCTGGAGCGTGAGCTCCGCGACGCGCACTGCTTCCGGCGGTGCCGTCAGGAAGCTCACCACTATCAGGATCGCGCTGCAAAGCGCAAACAGGAGCGCCGCAAAATGCAGGAAGTTGATGTCGGCCAGCCACAGAAAGAACGAATCGGCCGGCAGATTCGCTTTCTGAAGCTCCAGAATGAGACGCGCAAATCCGATGACGAAACCCGTCCACAGCGCCGCGAGCGCGCCCGTCCCGTTCAGGCGCGGACTCAGAATGCCGAGCAGGAAACACGCCGCGATGGGCGGCGCGATGTAGGCCTGAACGCTCTGCAGATAGATGTAGAGCTGCGGCGAGACGTACTTCATGAACGGAATCCACGCGAGTCCCAGCACCACGAGCACCATAGTCGTCATCCGCCCGACGGTCACCAACCGCTGTTCGGTCGCGTTCGGCCGCCACTTCCGATAGACGTCCCACGTCAGGAGCGTCGAGCACGAGTTGAACGCGGAAGCGAGCGAGCTCATTAGCGCCGCGAGCATTCCCGCCAGCACCAGTCCTTTTACCCCGACTGGAAGCAGCCGTGTGACCAGGACCGGGTAGGCGGAATCGGCGCTACCGGCACGCACGTCGGCATAGAGCGCCGCCGCTACCATGCCCGGGAGCACGAAGATGAACAGCGGCAGGATCTTCAGGAAACCGGCGAAGATCGTTCCGCGCCTTGCCTCCTTGATGTTCCGCGCGGCAAGCACACGCTGGACGATGTACTGGTCCGTACACCAGTACCAAATGCCGAGGATGGGAGCGCCGAAGATCACTCCGGTCCAGGGAAAATCCGGATGGCTCGACGGCCGCCACATCGAGAAGTAGTCGGCCGGAAGCCGCGCCTCGAGACCCGACCAGCCACCAACTGCGGCAAGGCCCACGAACATCAGTGTCGCCGAACCGAGGATCAGGACGAGGGTCTGCATGACCTCGGTGTAAATCACGGCGCGCAAACCGCCGAACACCGTGTACAGTCCCGTGACGACGATCAGAATCACGGCGCTCGTCCAGAAGTCGAGGCCGGTCACCGCGCGCATCACGATGCCGCCCGCGAAAAGCGTCACGCTGATCTTCGTCAGCACGTATGCCACGATCGAAACCCACGTGAAGTACGCCCGCGACGCCGAGTTGTACCTGCGCTCGAGGAACTCCGGCATCGTGTAGACGCCGCTGCGCAGATAGAACGGAACGAACAGCCAGCCGAGCAGCAGGAGAATCAGGCTCGCCAGCAGCTCGAAGTGGCCGACGGGAAGACCGCTCGCCGCTCCGGTGCCGGCCAGCCCGACCAGGTGCTCGCTGCCGATGTTCGACGCGAACAGGCTCGCTCCCACCGCGAGCCAGCCAACGCTCCGACCCGCGAGAAAGTAATCCGAGCTCACGTTCTTCTCGCGTCGCGCGGCCCACCACGCGATCACCAGCACGACGATGAAGTACGCGGCAATCACCAGAAAATCGAGCGGATCGAGATTCGTCATGGCGTTCGGTTGGTGAGAAGTGGACGAAGAAACGCGAGCCTGTCATCATTTCGGGCGACCACGATCAGCCTGTCTCCGCCTGCTCGGCGCAGCACTCCCATGCCGCGCACCTGACCCTCTATGCTGAGGCTGCTTTCCTCCATTTCAACCGGCACAAAACGACCATTTCCCATGCCCCGAAGCAAGAGGCCATAGCTCGCATCGTAGCGGCCGCGCACGGGGGTCACGCCATGGAAGTTCCCGCCTACCAGGAGATCGACCTGCCCATCCGCGTCGAAATCATCGGCGAGCACGGCATAGATGGGAGCGAACTGCGCTTCCATGGGGAGATGTCGCAGCGCGAACTTCCCGTTGCCCGTGTTCAGCGCGATCGAGCTCGCCATCTCTCGCGCTTCCAGCACCTTCGCTTTGCTCAACTCGGCGGCGCCGAGAATGTCCTCGATTCTGCTGGCTCCGAAGGTCGCATACGCCACGTACTTGCCGCGCAGCTGCGGCATCTGGCGTACGATCTCATCCTTTCCGGCGAGCGGATAGCTGACCCCATGCTTGTAAAAGGTGAGAAGCTGCTCGACCGACCCGTTCTCGTAAAAATCGTGGACGTACAGGCGTGCGGGTTCTGTCGCGGATGCGCGGATATAGGAATTGAGTCCGAGATTTCCGAGGACGAGGTCCGGGCGCCCATCCTTGTTGAGATCGGCGGCAGTTACCGTATTCCACCACCCGGTCGTGGCCGACAGGCCCGCGGCGGCGGTACGATCGACGAAGCGGCCGTTCTGCTGCCGGAATACCCGGACCGGCATCCATTCGCCCACGACGACGAGGTCGAGCTGCCTGTCGCCGTCGTAATCGAGCCACGCCGCCGACGAAACCATGCCCGCCTCGGACAGCACATTACTGCGCTGCGCGGTTACATCGGTGAATCTCCCGGCGCCGTCGTTTTCGAGGAGATGGCTCCTGGGTGTGGCTCCGTAGCTTCCCGACACCACGCGCGATCCGACGAACAGGTCGAGATCGCCATCGCTGTCGAAGTCGCCTGGCGTCACGCAGGAGCCGTTCTCGAAGAAATCGGGCAGCGCTGCGCGCGATCGCTCGAAGTTGCCGCGCCCGTCGTTGATGTAGACGCGATCCCGCAACGCCTCATGAGCTCCGGAGAACTCGTTTCCGCCGCTGACGACGTAGAGATCCCTGTCGGCATCCCCGTCGGCGTCGAAGAATACGGCGTCCACATCCTCCGACAGGTTGTCCGCCTGGAATACGGGATCGCTCGAGGAGCGGAAGGTTCCGTTCGCGCTCTGAATCAGGAGGCGGCCCGCCTGCCACTTCGCGCCGCCGACGTACAAGTCATCGAGCCCGTCGCCATTGACGTCACCTGTCGCGAGCGCCGGCCCCTCCGCCGACAGCAGGTGCGGCATGAACGGCTCGCGATTGTAATCGAAGAAATCGTTTTCGTCGTGCCTGAAGTCGACGCGCTGTTGCGCTGTCACATCCGCGAAGACAGGGCTCGGTCGAGCGGCTTTGTCGTAGTGGTATCTCCCGGAAGCTTTCTGCTGCGAGAGCGTGAGAATCTGGTCGACGGCCAGGCTCCGCATTACCTGGAAACGACGGTCGGGCCAGATGACCAGGAGTGAATCGATCCGTGTCGAGGCGCCAAGCCCGAAGTGCGGGCGCGGATCGACGGATGACTGAAATCCACGTGTCGGCATCTGCTCCACCATTTGGGTCTTCCCACCATGGTGGATGATGACCTTCGCGCCGATCCCGGCGGTGTTCGAGCCCGCGCCGCGAAGAACGACCGTCAGGAAATGGCGGCTGGTGTCGGCACGGGCGCTGTTGCGGTAGATCGAGGCCGGCGCATTGACGTTGTTGACGACGAGATCGAGTGCCCCCGTGTTGTTGAGATCGACGTATACGGCGCCGTTGGAGAATCCCGGCTGCGCCAGGCCCCATTGCTTCGCCACGTCCGTGAAGGTCAGATCCCCGTTGTTCCTGTACGCGTATTTGGCGAGCGGAATCTGGGGCATCTTCTGCAGCAGCTTCAGGTTGTCCGCTGTGATTCCCTTTGCCAGCGAAGCCTGGACTGCCTCGTTCCCGACGTAGTTGATGTAGTCGAGGTCGTTCGGTCGCCTGTAGATCCCATTGGTTATGAAGAGATCCTTGTCACCATCATTGTCCAGATCGGCGAAAAGAGGCGACCAGCTCCAGTCAGTTGCGTACACGCCCGCCAGGTAGCCTATCTCGCTGAATCGGCCGCCGCCGCGATTCAGCTGGAGCGTGTTCCGCGCGAGCTGATGCCAGTACCCAGCCCTGATCTTCATGTTGTAGACATTGAAGCTCTCGGCGTTGGCGGAGGTCTTGAGGATTTCCTCCCGGTCCGGAAGCATGTCTACGACCATGAGGTCGGGTTTCAGGTCGTTGTTGAAGTCAGCGGCGTCGACACCCATCGAGAACCGGCTGGTGTGTCCCATCGCGCGGGAGATCGACTCGGTGAAGGTGCCGTCGCAGTTATTGAGGTACAGGAAATCGTTCTCCTGGAAATCGTTCGCGACGAACAGGTCGGGGCACCCGTCGATGTTGAAGTCGCTGGCGACGACGCCCAGGCCATAACCTTCCACGCCTCCGTAGATCCCCGCCTTGGCGCTGACGTCGACGAACCGATTCCCGTTGTTCTCAAATAGGCGGTCTCCCGCCTTCGGATGTCGCACCTCCCGCTGCGGCCGCGAGCTGACGCCCCGCTCGGTGTGGACGGAGTAATTCAGCAGATACATGTCCAGGTCGCCGTCGCTGTCGTAGTCGAAGAAGGCGGCCTGCGTCGAGTACCCGGCGTGATCGAGACCGAGCTCGGTGGTTCTGTCGGTGAAAGTGCGGTCGCCGTTGTTGATGTAGAGAACGTTGCGGCCGTTCATCGTCAGGTAGTTCACGGCGGAGACATGGATGTCGAGCCGGCCATCGCCGTTCACGTCGGCCATGGTGACACCAGTCGTCCACCCGGGCGGACCCGCTACGCCGGCGCGGTCGGTGATGTCCTCGAACCTGTAGTTGCCCCTGTTGAGATAGAGCCGGTCAGGGCCGAGGTTCGACGTGAAGTAGAGATCGGGGAGACCATCGCCGTCGATGTCGCCTGCCGCTACCCCGCCGCCGTTGTAGTAGTAGAGGTAATTCAGGATGTTGAAATCAGCTTTCTCCGGGAGCTCGTTCGCGAACCTTACGCCGGTGGCGTTGGGGGAGAGCAGCTCGAATAGCGGAGAGGAAGCCTTGGTCTGGTCGGCGTCCTTGTCGCACGCGTTGAGGGCGAGCAGGCCCGCGGCGAGCAGACACAGAACCAGCTCCGGCCGGTGAGTTACCCGTGCTGAGGTACTACTCGACTCGTGTGCGGCGGAATAAATCTGCGCGAAATAGTCCAAGGTTCCGCAGAGGGGATGCAAGTTTTGAGTGGGCAGTTCTTCAGTTCGTCAGTTATCAGTGGTTCTCAGTTTTCGCACGACTGAAGACCACTGACACACTGACCAACTCACGACTGCACACTCACGACTTGCATCCCCCATAAGTGGTCTGGTGCCTAGCGATCCGGGGGCCTTACGGTGCCGGGCGAATCCGCACTGCCTGCCCCCCTCCGGGCGCCAGCGCCACCCGCAGCCGCGAGCCCGCGGTCACGGTCCGCCGTGAAATCGCTACCGGCAACGGATTCGTCAGCCAGTGCGCGCCTGGTCCATCGGCATAAACTTCAGCAACGTAGCTCTGGCCCTTGGGCAGAAATGAAAGTGGCACGTCGAAGGTGCGTCCTTCCTCGTCCGTGATCGCGCCAAGGAACCACTCCGGCGAGCTCTTCGCCTTCCGGGCTACGACGACATAGTCTCCGATCTTCCCCTCCAGCACCCGCGTCGTGTCCCAGTCTACCGCGACATCGCGGATGAACTGGAAGGCCGGCTTCTTCTCGTAATTTTCGGGCAGATCAGCAGCCATCTGCAGCGGGGAATAAAGCACAATGTAAAGCGCGAGCTGCTTCGCCAGCGTCGTTCTGGGTCGCGACTCCTCGGGACGGCGCGGCCTGCCGGTCCCGCGCTCGATCAGGATGTCGAATACACCCGGCGTGAAGTCCATCGGTCCGGCGAGCATTCGCGTGAAGAAGAGGATAGTCTCGTGCTCGGGCGGGTTTCCACCTTCACCGCCCCACGCATTGTATTCCTGTCCGCGCGCTCCTTCCCTGGTCATCATGTTGGGGTAGGTGCGCCGCTCGCCGGTGTCGTGGATCGGCTCGTGGACATCCAGCATGATTTTGTATTTCGCGGCGGTCTCGATCACCTTACGATAGTGATTGACCATGAACTGCGAGTAGTGCGAATGGCCCTCGGTGGTCAGGTCGGTGACGTAGCCCGACTTGATCGCATCGATTCCCAGTGACTGATAGAAAGCGAACGCCCCCTCCATCTGCCGCTCGTAGTTCTGAACTCCCCCCGAGGTCTCGTTGTGCGCGATCAGCTTCACGCCTTTCTGCCTGGCGTAGGCCGCGAGTCCCCTGATGTCGTAGTCCGGGTACGCCTGGGTGAACGAGAACGCGTTTCGGTTCTGGATCCAGTCCCCGTCCCATCCGGTGTTCCAGCCCTCGACCAGGACCCCGCCAAGGCCATTGGCCGCGGCAAAATCGATGTAGCGCCTCGTGTTCGCCGTCGTCGCGCCGTGCTTCGGGCCCGAGTGCCAGGTCATCGTGTTGATGTGCATTCCCCACCAGATGCCGACGTACTTCATCGGCTTGACCCAGCTCACGTCACCGAGGACGTTGGGCGGATTCAGGTTGAGGCCGAGCACCGACGGCGCGAGGTCGATCGCGCGGTCGGCAAGCTGGATCGTACGCCACGGCGTGTTGAACGGCGTGCGCGCGTACACCTTGTCACCATTGGCATGCGGCGCGAGCGCCGCGCGCAGCGTCCGGTTTTGCTCTCGTCCGCCGGCGAGGTTCATCCGCGCGTAATCGATGAGATGCGCCTCGTGAATCACGATGAACGTCCTGCCGTCCCGCGTCTCGGCGGTGAGCGGTGTCTGAATGCTGTCGATGACGCTCACCGGCGACGCTGCGTAGAGCATCTCCGATCGATCGAGGCGCGGCACATTCGAGGGAATCCACCAGGCGCGCGCGTCATCGGCAAAGCTGAACTCCGTCAGCTCGTCCCGGATGACGAATTCGCCGAGGGACGGCTGTGCCGGGAGCTCGTAGCGAAACGCCACGCCGTCGTTGAAAGCGCGAAAAACGACGTCGAACCGACGTCCGGGAGCCGCCGTTTCGAGGACCGAGACCTTCAGCTCGTTGTGATGGTCGCGAACCCGCGCCACCTCGCCCCATGGCTGCGTCCAGGTGTTGTCTACCGTGTTTCTGCTGCTGCTGACCAGCCTGAGGCTGTCCCGGAGCGTTCGCGCG
>DASTTD010000049.1:0-6834 GCA_035760325.1 Gemmatimonadaceae bacterium | reverse complement strand
CGGTGAAGAGGAGGATCTGCCCGCGCGCGGTGATCGCGCCGGTGTTGCACGCCCACTGTTTTCCGAACCACCCGTTGGGGAGGGGAGAATTTTCCACCAGCAGGAAGCGGGCGTCGCCGCGCGCGGCTTCGCGGGCGATGTCAGCGGTTCGATCGATCGAGCTGTCGTCCACGACGATCACCTCGACGCGCGGGTAAGCCGTTGCGAGGATCGAGCTGACGCAGCGGGCGATGTTCTGCGCTTCGTTTCTCGCGGGTACGATCACGGAAACGAGTGGGGGATCGGAGGGAGTATGCGCGCTCTCGCCGTCGAGCGACCGCGAATTGCGCAGCCGGAAGTAGGTGATGATCTGGGGTAGGATCCAGGGGAGGGACCACAAGGCCGGAAGGAGGTAGCGCACCGGCGAATGTTAACAGCAACGAGAACTGCAATGCTGCCGGGTGAGTTTCGTTCTATCTCTTTTCGGCTCTCCCAAATCCAGCTCGTATCGCGATCCACCAATAAGGAAACTACAAACTCAGAACTACCTGTTGTGAGTAATGGTTGCCTGTAGCCCGGTTGCGGGCCTGCGTATAAACCCGCAACCCGTCTCCCGCAACCATCATACAGAACAGGGAGTTCTGAGTTCGTTTTAAAGAGAACTGTAAGATTCGGAGCGTTGCTTTTGAGTTTTGAGTTGACCGTTTATCCGTTTTTCCGTTTATGCGTTGTTGGTCTAACGCAACAACGGATTACGCAATCACGGTAAACTCAAAACTCAAAAGCACGCTTAGGACTTCCCCAGGACTTACCGTCCCCCGCCTCCACCACCCTGGCCGCCACCTGAGCCGCCGCCGCCGGGACGTCCTCCGCCCCCGCCGCCGCCCTGACCGCCGCCGCCTTGTCCACCGCCGCCCTGACCTCCGCCGCGGTTACCGCCTCCACCTCCACCACCTTGTCCACCACCGCCCTGACCGCCGCCACCGCGGTTACCACCGCCGCCACCACCACCCTGGCCACCACCTTGTCCGCCGCCGGGACGTCCTCCACCACCGCCGCCGCCCTGGCCCCCTCCTCCCATTCCACCACCACCTCCGGAGGAGCCACCGCCACCTTTCCCACCGCCGCCTTGGCCACCACCACCCTGACCGCCGCCGCCCTTAGCCCCGAAGTTCGGGTCTTCCGTTCCAGCCATTGTCCTACCCTCCAGAGTTGTTAGGTACCCGCCGCGACAAAAGCAATGCATGTGCCATATTTGGAACATGCCAAGTGACAGCCGACTGCCTAATCCGCGCCACAGAAACAAACTTCTGTGCCACTGATGCAGTTTCGCTGCGCCGAGCCGCTCTCCCCGGGCGCGCGTGTCGCACTGATCTCACCCGCGGGACCCCTGCAAAAACCTGAAGAGCTTCCGCGCGCACAGGAAAACGCGCGCACACTCGGCTGGGAGCCGATGGTTGGCGCGCACGCAACCGAGAAGCTCGGCTATCTCGCCGGACACGACCGTGACAGACTCAACGATCTGAATCGGGCGCTCAGGGATCCGAAGATCGATGGCATCTGGTGCTTGCGCGGCGGATACGGTCTGATGCGCATTCTCGAGTCGGTCGATTATGAAGCGTTGTCGAGAATGCCGAAAGTCATCATTGGGTACTCGGACGTCACCGCTCTCCATGCCGCGGTGCAACGCAGGTGCAGACTCATCACCTTCCATGGGCCGACGGCACGCGAAGCGCTCACCGACTTTTCGCGCGGCTCGTTTCAGCGCGCCGTCAACCAGCGAGCTGATTCGTGCGGGATTGCGCCGCTTGCCCGCGAGATCAACCCGGGAAACGCGGAAGGGAGGCTCGTCGGAGGAAATCTTTCGGTGCTTTCCTCGCTCGCTGGAACTCCCTTTGCTCCCGACCTGACCGACAGCATCCTTATACTGGAGGACGTGAACGAGCCGGTGTACCGGATCGACCGGATGCTGCAGCAGCTCAAGCTTACGGGGACTCTGAGCGGATGCCGCGGAATAGCGTTCGGAGAGTGCACTCACTGCCCGGATGATGCCGGCGGCGGCGGCCGGGCTCTCGATGACGTCCTCGGCGAGCTTGCCCACTCGCTGGGAATTCCGTGCCTGGCCGGAATTCCGGTAGGACACATTCCGGATCAGTGGACAATTCCGCTGGGCGCCATGGCAGCACTGGATACGAGGTCGCGCTCGCTCACCGTCACGTCATACCCGGCTTGAACGTGGCGCCGAAGACAGGTGAAGATCTCATCGCCGAAGCGAAGGAACAGATCGAGGAAGTAAGTCCGGAACAGGTCAAAGCGATGAGATCGAGCGGCGACGACGTGGTGTATCTCGACGTCAGGGAAGCCAACGAGTGGAACCTCGGACGCATTCCAGGCGCTGTCCATCTGCCGCGAGGAAATCTCGAGACGAAGATCGAGGCTCTCGTCGACCGGCGGCGGCGGGTGGTGGTGTACTGCGCGCGCGGAAACCGCTCCGCCCTGGCAGCGCTCACCATGAAGCAGATGGGCTACGAGAACGTCGCATCGATGTCGCGGGGATTTCTTGGCTGGGCCGACGTCAGCGGCGAGATCGAGGATTGAGAAAATCGGGAGAGATGCCGGCGCCCGAGGCCTTCGAGATTCCCGGCAAGGACGGGCTCGCCATTCGTGGCGAGAGATACCTCGCGGAAAGTGCGCGTGGCACGGTGTTCGTTTGTCACGGCTTCAAGGGTTTCGCGCACTGGGGTTTTTTTCCGCACCTCGCGCAGTCAATCGCGCGCGGCGGTCTCAACGCGGTGACTTTCGATTTCTCGGGAAGCGGGATCGGTTCCGACCGCGAATCGTTCACCGAGCCGGAAGCGTTTTCCACGAATACCTTCTCGCGCGAGCTGGAAGATCTCGAGAACGTGGTCGATTACGCGCGCCGGTCGAAATGGATCGACGAAAGATTCGGGCTGTTCGGCCATTCGCGCGGCGGCGGGACGTCGATTCTCTTCGCCGGAGCGGACAGAACCGACGTAACGGCACTGGTGACGTGGGCGGCGATCTCGCACGTGAATCGATGGACCGAGGAGGATGCTCTGGAGTGGCGCCGTCGCGGCTTCAGGGAAGTCGTGAATTCACGAACCGGTGAGACGCTGCTGCTCGGCACCGACCTGCTCGACGAAGTCGATACACACCTCAACGCCAGGCTGAACATGCTGGCGGCGGCGCGGAAAGTCCGAGCTCCGTGGCTGATCGTGCACGGCACATCGGATGAAACCGTCCCTCATTCGGAAGCGGAGCAGCTTCACGAGCAATCCCCGGTCAGCACTCTGCGGCTGATAGAAGGCGGCAATCACGGATTTGGCGCGTCTCACCCCCTGGCCGAGGCGCCGCCGGTCCTCGACCGCGTAGTCAGGGAGACCGTGCAGTTCTTCGTCGACCACGCGGCGGAATGAGCGAATGGGCGGCATCGAAGTGCTCCTTGTCGACGCCGACATTCAGAAGCTGAAAACAGCGCTCAGCTCGCGCGAGACAGCCGGCTCACGAATCGAGGAAGGCGTTCGAAAGGCGGCGGTAGCGCTGATCTTCCGTTGCGGCGCCGATGGACGCCCGGAGCTCCTGTTCATCAAGCGGGCCGATTACCCGGGAGATCCATGGAGCGGACAGGTCGCCTTTCCCGGCGGCCGCGAGGAGCCGGGCGACTCGTCGCTCGCGGATACGGCGACAAGGGAGACGAGGGAGGAAACGGGGATCGACCTTTCACGCGACGGAACGTTCATCGGCACGCTCGACGACCTCAGGCCCCGCATCAACCGGCTGCCCGACGTGATCGTGCGCCCGTACGTCGTTCTGCTCGACCGATACGAGCCGCTCATTCTCAGCACGGAAGTCGCGCTGGCGTTCTGGATTCCGCTCGCCGCGCTCAAGGAGGCGGAATCCTGGCGGGACACGCAGGTGCTCGCGCGAGGAGTTCAGATCAACACGCGCGCGTTTCATCACGAGGGGCATATCGTGTGGGGGATGACGGAGAGGATACTCGGACAATTGCTGGCGCTGCTGGGAAGTTGAGCCTGTGCACTGGGACCCGCTCCTTGCAAAAAAGTTAGGCTAGCCTAACTTTAATTGGCGGCTGTAGTGACTTCGGAACCCCACCTGGCTCGACGTACTGGCATATTTCGTTGCGTGCGTGATCGGCCGTCTCAACCTCTGGCCTCATGCAGGCCTTCAAGGGAGTGATGAGCTAATGTACCAGCGCATTCTCGTTCCGCTGCCCGTGCCGATGGTGCGCCGAAATCCCGCGCTGGCGACAACTCCTTCACCGAGCTAATGGTGGCCCGGGCAAAACAGCGTGCACCCGCCGTGGCGCCGAAAAAGAAGGAGCCCCTCACACAGCCGGTCGAGGATTACCTCAAGGCGATCTACGCCATCGGGAAGGGGACGGGCCCGGCGGCCACGAACGAGATTGCTCAGCGACTGGCGCTCGCTCCCGCATCAGTCAGCGGAATGGTGCGGCGGCTCGCCGACCAGGGCCTCCTCGCGTATGAGCGCTATCACGGTGTGAAGCTCACCGAAACGGGACGACGCGCCGCGCTCCGCACCCTCCGACGTCACCGGGTGATCGAGGCGTACCTCGCGCGTGCTCTCGGGATGTCGTGGGACCGGGTCCACGACGAAGCGGAGCGGCTGGAGCACGCCGCCTCCGACGAGCTCGTCGACAGGATGGCCGCGACGATCGGGGAGCCGATCGTCGATCCCCACGGGGCGCCGATCCCGACTCGCGACGGAGCCGTCGATGAGACCGAGCACATGTCGCTGGCCGAGCTCGCGGTGGGGAAAAGCGGAACTGTGGCGCGCGTCACCGACGAGGATCCGCAGGTGCTCCGATATCTCGGCGAGCTTTCCATCCGGCCGGGCAGGCAGATAACGGTGAAGGCTCGCGCGCCGTTCGATGGTCCGATCACCCTCACCGTAGGAAAGCAGGAGCTCTCGATCGGACCCGCTCTCGCGGCGCACGTTCTGGTAATTCCCGTGCGAGACAGAGGGGTGAAGCGCCGCTAGCTTTCGCGGGTGATCCATCTCCTCACCGCGCTTATGCTGCTTCAGGGCCCGGTTCCAGCAGGCATGGCGCAGCCGCGAACGATTGCCATTGACGAAGCGTTCGCGCAGGCCGCGGGGCTCCGGATCGGCGATCATCTCACCCTGTCGGCAAAACCAGGCACTGAGGATTCCGGGAGTGAACCGGTCGTCGTCGGTGCAATCTACGAGCGCAGCGCCGACCCCTCCGAGATTGCGCGTGGCGATTACAAGATGCGGCTGCATCTGGATCAGCTGCAGCGGATCTCCGGCTACGGCGACCGAGTCGATCGCTTTGCCATGGAGACGGCGCCCGCTGCCGATATCGGCCGAGTGATCGAGCGCGTGAACCGACAGGCATTCGGCTTCCGGGCCTATCGCTCACGTGACATTGCCGTCGAGACATCGCGAACCTTCCTGGTAGTCAGCCGGTTTCACCGCGCTATTGGTGTCATCACCATCGTCGCGAGCTCGGTCTTCCTGCTCTGCATCATGGTGCTCAAGGTCGAGGAGCGCCGGCGCGACATTGCCGCACTTCGTCTCATGGGGATCTCACGGTCGTCGGTGGTCCAGTCCATCGTCATCGAAGCAGGTGTCGTCGCCGTGTTGGGCAGCATGCTCGGAGTGCTGATCGGCTGGGTCGTTTCGCTTTTCGTCAACTCGCATTACCAGGCACTGTACCAGACGCCGCTCGAGTTCTCCATCGTGACCGTGCCGATCGTCGTTTTCGCGGTCTCGCTCTCGCTCGTGCTGGGCATCGCGGCCGGCCTTGCGGCATCGTGGCGGCTGGTCCGCACGCCGCCGCTCACTCTGTTCGGACGCTAGAGTGGGGCTCCATCTCGCCTGGGCGTCGCTGGTCCGGCATCGGTCGCGCACGCTGCTGGCCGTGCTCGGCGTCGCCATCGCGGCGGCAATGCTGCTCGACATGGTGATGCTCGCGTCGGGAATGCGAGAGTCCTTCCGCGAGCTGCTGATGTCGCGCGGATTCGAGATAAGGCTGGCACCCAAAGGGACTCTTCCCTTCGACACCGACGCTTCCATTCCGAATGTGGCTGGTGTAACCGCGATCCTGCGAGCCAATCCCGACATCGAGGCAATCAGCCCGGTGATGGGCGCATCGATTCACGTTCCCGTCGCCGGTCGCAACGTCAGCAGCGCGACCCTCGGAATCGATCCCGCGGTCCAGGGAGACTACGAGCTCATAGCGGAAGAGGATGTGATCCGCCCCGACGCGCTGGTGGCGAACGATTATCTGATCCGGCAGCTGCGGGCAAAGGTGGGTGACACGCTAGATGTCGCGACCGGCTACGACCCACAGACACGGAGCTATACCGGACAACGCAAGCTGGTGCTCACCGGCCGGGCGCGCTTTATCTATGGGGCCGCCGACCAGCCGGCATCGGCGATGCGGCGCGAGACTCTCGAGGGAATGGTCGAGCGCGAGCGGCGAGATCGCGCGTCGCTTTTCATGGTGCGCCTGCGCCAAGGAGCGGACGCCGAGCAGGTACGGGCGTGGATCTCCAGCGAGCTGCCGAACGTCACGGCAATCTCGATCGCGACGGCGATCGCCCAGGTGGATCAGAGACTGAGTTATTTCCGCCAGCTGGCATTCATCCTGGGCGCGGTGAGCCTGTTCGTTGGATTTCTCCTCGTAACGACGCTGGTTACCGTGTCGGTCAACGAGCGTGCGGGTGAAATAGCCGTGATGCGCGCCATCGGCGTCTCACGCGCGCACGTGGTGCAGCAGATAGTGCTCGAGGGCATCGCGATCAGCTCGACCGGCGCGCTGCTCGGCCTCGC
>DASTTD010000048.1:0-2924 GCA_035760325.1 Gemmatimonadaceae bacterium | reverse complement strand
GCCTGGTATTGCTGCCCCTGAGCTCGCTGGACACCCGCGCGCGCAATGCGCACGGCTTCGCTCTGTGACTCCGCGGTCCGTACAGCCTCCTCGAGCGACAGCCCGCGCGTCGTAACCGCGGTGGTCTGCGCATCAACTCTGGAGGCAAGGAGCACCGCGATGATTGCCGTTAGCGAAAGACATTTAAGGCTTCTGCCAGCCTGCTGACGGCGGGCGTTTGATTCTCGTCGCACTGATTCAGGTTGAAAGTTGTTTCGATTCCCGGCCTTGTTTCGATATGTCGCTGCGCGTTCTGCTACCCTTCGCCGCTCCCACTGCACGCAACAGAAACGTCGCGTACATCGACGCGGCCTTGTCGGCCGGCTCCGGATAGATGTCGCCCATCATTCCGCGTCCCATTGCATCGCCGAAGATTGCGCCCATCAGCATCGCGGCCGCCGTCTTCGAATCGAAGTCTTCGCTCGCGAGTCCTTTGCGCTTCAGAGCATCGAGGTAGGCGCACAAGTCGGCGGAAGCGCGCTTTGGCACGTGGCTGGCGCAGATCCCGATCTCCGGATGCTCCTCGATCTCGCTCATGGTCTTACGGATCATCGAGCTTCGAAGTCTCAGATGGCTGATGAATGCCTCGCTCCAGGCCGAGAGCTCGAGTACCGGATCCACCGGCTCGGCGGGCAGCTCGATGATGCCGCTTGCCTGGGTGACGTGCTGCATCGCCTCGAGCAGCAGCGTGTCCTTGGAGCCGAAGTACCGGAAGAGCGTGACCTCATTTACGCCCGCGGCTTCGGCGATGCGGCGCGTCGTAGCGCCGAGAAACCCGTACTGTGAGAATACTCCTGCGGCGGCGGCGAGAATTTCCTGGCGTCTGTCCATTGTCCGATCTTAAGAGCGCTGGCCCCTGAATGCAAGTAGTCACTTACTTGCACATGCGTTCCCGCGTGCTTTCGGTCCGCTGGCGTTAGTCCTTCAGTCAAATCACCATGACGCAAAAAATCGCGACCGCCTTCGATGCTGCCCTCGAGCAGATCGCTCGTGCCGCTGCTACTGAAGCGGGTACTCTCGTTGCGCAACAGCTTGGACAGCTCGAATTCCGGCTGCGAGCGGAGCGCGCGAAAGCACTGGCACGTGGAACCGTCGATCGCGACTGGGTCCGAGACACAGTCCGCTGGGTCGTCGAGTGGATGCCGGAATCCGATCTCACGGTCATCGCGGCACTCGGACGCATCGCTCGCCTCGCGCCTCCCGGCCTTTCCTAGAGGGACGGTCCCGGTATATTCGACAGGTGCGTAACACCAACCGCCGCCGTCGCCTAGTGCGGGCGGCCTTTTTTTTCGCCTGTCTCGGCCTGCCGATCCCGGCGTCCGCTGTCGCCCCTGTTCTGCACGCCAGGCTGCTGCGCTCCACTCCCGCGGCTGATGCGCGGCTCACGAGCGCACCGGATACAATCCGTCTCGTTTTCAGTGAACCGGTGGTCGCCGAGCTGAGTCAGATCACTCTGACGAGAAGCGACGGAAGCGTGATGCAGCTGCGAGTCGGACCCCATCCGCGCGATTCGCACGTGCTCGTTGCCCCTCTCGGCTCGCTGCCAGTTGGT
This sequence comes from Gemmatimonadaceae bacterium, assembly GCA_035760325.1. Classification (GTDB taxonomy): domain Bacteria; phylum Gemmatimonadota; class Gemmatimonadetes; order Gemmatimonadales; family Gemmatimonadaceae; genus UBA4720. Next base: position 1,333 of record DASTTD010000048.1, on the reverse strand, counting down.
AATCACCGCGTCGCCTGGCGGATCGTTTCGGCAGATGGTCATCCGGTAGCTGGAAATTTTTCGTTTTCGGTAGTCGCAGCCGTCACAGACTCGCCTCCGATATCGCTGATCGATTCAGGAACGACACCTGGTGTCACCGGCGTTTCTTCCCCTCCTCCGCCCGCCGCGGCGGCCGCCGAGCAGGAAATGCGTACGCCGAGGCTGGTGTCGGTTCTCCGAGGGCTTGGACTCGGAGCAATGATGGCGGGCGTAGGGTTGCTGTTCTTCGGCAGCGCCGCGGGGAGCCGGCGGAATCTCGATCCGGGCTCGTTCGTCACGCGTCTCTTCACCGTTGGCGCGGCATTGCTGGCCGCGCACATGGCGGCATGGCTCTACCACATCTCTCCCGGCAAAGGACTGAGCGAGACCCTCGGGAGCTCCGTTCTGATGTCGACTGTGGGCGTTGTGGAGCTCGTACGGGTCGCGCTCGCGGTACTCGCGTTATGGGTGATGGCGAAAGGCCGACACCGGATCGCTCTGATGTTCGGCCTCACCTGCCTGGCCGTGAGCGGAGGCATTGGGCATTCCGCGGCCGTGCAGCCGGCATTCGCAATCCCGGCAAAGATCATTCATCTGATCTCCGCCTCCATATGGCTCGGAGGCCTGCTCTGGCTGGTCTGGACGTTCCGCCGCGATTTGACGGCCTTTCGCATCGAGGCCCGCCGCGTTTCGTCCTTCGCATCGTTCGCCCTGATCGCCGTCGTCATTACCGGCGTAGTGCAAACGCAGCTGTTCCTCGGCTGGCCCTGGGACGTGTTCGGGACGAATTACGGCCGACTTGTCCTGGCTAAAATCGGGGGTCTGATCGCCTTGGCGCTGCTGGGCGGCTACAACAGGTTCCGCCTGGTCCCGGACCTCGACGATTCACGAAAGGGCGCGCGACTATCGCGGTCGGTGGTCCAGGAGCTGGTGGTGATGACCGCGATCCTGCTGGTTAGCGGTTTTCTCGCCAACGTTCCCATCCCTCCGCCTACATAGGGCCAGGAGCCGTAGTTCCCGCTCCCAGTCCATTGACACATTAAGATTTCTTGATATATTAGACTCATGACAGTTTCCGTTGCCACCCGAAACGCCCGATCAGTCGAGCTGTTTCACGCCCTCTCGGACGAGACACGCCTCGAGATCGTGGCCATGCTGCGCAGTGGAGAGCGGTGTGTTTGCGATCTCACCGTTGCGCTCGACGCGGCGCAGTCGCGGCTTTCGTTTCATCTCAAGGTTCTGAAAGACGCCGGCATCGTCCGCGACAGGAAAGAGGGGAGATGGGTTCACTATGAGCTCGATCGCGAGGCGTTCG
>DASTTD010000047.1:0-8562 GCA_035760325.1 Gemmatimonadaceae bacterium | reverse complement strand
GATAGAGCGCCGCAAAGCGCGGATCGTCGATCAGCGGAACGAGCAGCAGTGCGGCCGACGCCGATCCCGCCAATCCGTGGACCACTCCGATCAGGAGTGGTCGCGCTGATGAAACCGGAGTGCGCGGCGGATTCGCGTTGACCAGGTTGAGAACGCCGAGAACGATCAGCATGATGGCGACCGTGAGCTCCATGGAGAGTCCGAGTCTGACACTGAACGCGAGCTTGAAGACGATGATCGCTCCGCCCACCAGCAGAATCGTTAGCGAATGACCGAAGCCCCACAGCGCACCGATGCGTGCCGCGCGCGAGAGCGACCGCTCGCTACTGACGATCGTCGTGACTGCGATCACGTGATCGGGGTCGGTGGCGTGTCGCATTCCCAGCAGCAGGCTGGTGATGAAGGTTACCAATAGGGTCATATCTGAGAACTAACCAGACTGCAGGTTGAGGACTACGGACTGCGGACTGACTGCGGATTCCGGACTCACTGCGGAATGCGGACCAACTGCGGACTAAAGACCAGGTGCCATTGCGGACTGCTGACTAATTGCGGATTGCGGACTAACTGCGGATTGCGGACTAACTGCAGAACTGAGAGCTGTTTGCGGTTAACCCATTCGCGAGCCTCTCGTATGCGTTTTTGCCGATAGTCGACTGTCTTTGACGGAAACCGTCAGTCACACCGGGAGATGTCGGAGGGGGCGTCACTCGTCAGTCCATACGCAGGAAACCTGGCGTCGCGCCTTTGTCCGCAATCCGCAGTTAGTCCGAAGTCCGCAGTTAGTCCGAAGTCCGCAATTAGTCAGCAGTCCGAAATAGCAGTTGGTCCATAGTCCGCAGTTGGTCCGCATTCCGCAGTGAGCCCGCAGTTCGCAGTATCAGTCAGTCCGCAGTCCGCAGTCGTTGTTTTCAAGTGCTTCTCCTCTCCGCCGCTGTGACGGTATTCCTCAGCAACATCGCGATCGTCATCGGGCCGACCCCCCCGGGAACGGGAGTGATCTTCGACGCGACCTGCCGCACCGCATCGAAATCCACATCCCCCTCGAGCCTCGTGCCGCCGTCCGCCGCGGAATCCGCTACCCGATTCATTCCCACATCGATGACGACGGCTCCCGGCTTCACCATGCCCGCGGTCACGGTCCGCGGCCGGCCCGCGGCGACGATCAGGATATCGGCCCTCAGGGTGTGAGCGGGAAGATCGACGGTGTGACGGTGGCAGACCGTGACCGTGCAATTGGCCCTGTCATTGTCCTGCAGCATCAGGGCTGCCATCGGCTTTCCGACGATATTGCTCCGGCCGATCACAACGCAGCTCTTTCCCGGTGTTTTCACGCCGCACTCGGCGAGCATCAACTGGATTCCGGCCGGTGTGCACGGCACGAAGCCGTCGCGGGCCCCGGCGAGGAGCTTGCCGACGTTCACCGGATGAAAGCCATCGACATCTTTCGATGGATCGATGCCGCGGATGATTTTCCCGGGGTCGATCTGGCGCGGAAGGGGCATCTGGACGAGGATGCCGTGAATCGCAGGGTCGACGTTCATATGCCCGACGCGCGCAAGCAGGTCCGCCTCGGAGGTGTCAGCAGGAAGATGCAGGGTAATGCTGTGCATTCCCGCTTCCTCGCATGCCTTGCCCTTCGCGCGCACGTAGACGGCGCTGGCGGGATCATCTCCGATCAGCACCACGGCCAGCCCCGGCTTCACACCGCTCTCCGCGAGCTTCGCGACGCGAGCGGCGACGTCGGCGCGAACACCCCTGGCTATCGCGCGTCCGTCGATGAGCTCAGCGGGCAAAGTCGACTGCTCTCGTTTCCCTGATCAGTACGACCTTGATCTGTCCCGGATACTGCAGCTCGGCCTCGATCCGGCGCGCGATTTCCTCGGTGAGAGTCGCCATCCGCGGATCGTCCACCTCGTCGGGAGTGACGATGACGCGCACTTCGCGGCCTGCCTGGATCGCAAACACCTTCTCGATGCCCTTGTAGCTGGAGGCAATTTTCTCCAGTCCTTCGAGGCGCTTCACGTAGGTCTCGAAAGCCTCACGACGCGCGCCCGGCCGCGCTCCCGAGATCGCGTCGGCGGCCTGGACCAGTACCGATACTTCCGACTCATGCGGAACGTCGTCGTGGTGCGCGGCAATGCAGTTCACGACCAGCGGATTCTCGCCGTACCTCGTCGCCATCTCGACTCCGAGCTGCACGTGGGTGCCTTCGTGCTCGTGGGTGAGGACCTTGCCCACGTCGTGCAGGAGGGCGCCACGGCGCGCCATCGCCACGTCGAGCCCGAGCTCGGCGGCCATGATGCCGGCCAGCCATGCCACTTCCTTGGAGTGGTTCAGAATGTTCTGGCCGTAGCTCGTGCGCCAGCGCATGCGCCCGATCAGCTTCACCAGCTCCGGATGGAGCCCGTGTACCCCGCTGTCGTACGCCGCCCGCTCGCCGGTCTCGATGATCGACGCGTCGACTTCAAGCCGTGATTTGTTGACAACTTCCTCGATGCGTCCGGGGTGGATGCGACCATCTGCGACGAGCTTCTCGAGGGAGAGGCGCGCGATCTCGCGTCGTACGGGGTCGAAGCACGACACGACGACGGTGTCAGGCGTATCGTCGATGATGACGTCCACTCCCGTCGCCAGCTCGAAGGCGCGGATGTTTCGCCCTTCACGGCCGATGATTCGCCCCTTCATTTCGTCGTTCGGCAGCGCAACGGCTGACACGGTCGCCTCCACGCTCTCCTCTGCCGCGATTCTCTGGATCGCCAGCGCGACGATTTTCTTCGCCTCTCGGTCGGCATTACGCTTCGCTGTCTCCCTGATCTCGCGAATACGGTTGGCGGCGTCGGCGTGCGCTTCTTCCTCCATCCGCTGGACGAGCTCCGCCTTGGCGTCAGCGGCGGAGATTCCGGCGAGCTGCTCGAGCCGTCGGCGTTCTTCCCGCAGCAGCTTCTCGAGCTCCTGCTCCCGCTGACTGACTGCCTGCTCGCGTCCGGCCAGCTCGTCGGTCCGTCGGGTCCCCTCCCGCTCACGCTGCTCGAGGAGCTCGTATTTGCGGTCGAGGAGGGTATCGCGATCACTGACGCGGCGCTCTTCGCGCTCTACTTCTTCGCGGCGGCCGCGGACGTCGAGCTCCCACTCCTCGCGGAGGCTAATGAGCTCTTCCTTGCCGGTAAGAACCGCGGTCTTGCGGAGACTCTCGGCCTCGCGCTCCGCTTCTCCGACGATCCGTTTGGCCGTGTCTTCGGCCGTAGCGTGGGCCTCTTGCTGGCGGCGAAGCTCCGCGCGCCCTCCCAACCTTCGTCCAATCAGGTACGCAACCGCGCTGGCAATTACGAACAGTAGAATGCCGGCCGCGGGTAACCACGCCGTGTTCGTCATGATCCCATCTATGTTGGGCCCGCGGCATTGCCACAGGCGGCCCCTACCGCGCCGGAAAGTCGTCGCGTAGCTGACCTAAGGTAATCCTTTGTTCAGGGGCCGGGGAGCCGCATTCGGACGGCAGTATCCCTCTGGGGATCAAATGCAATGGGAACGGCGACTGACGAGCCAATAGCTGCCAGGCTGAAAGCTCCCGGCCGCGAGCTGGACTAGGGCCATACTGTCCGGGCGCAGTCGGCGAAGGGTAACCGCAATTCCTTCGCAGGGCTGGTGCGGTCGCGCGGCGGTGAGGCTGGGGGCAGGTAGCGTTTAAGCTGGGAGCTATCAGCTCGTCAGTCGCCGTTGAGTTGTAACCGTCAATCCTTCCGTTTCGCCGGCGGGAGCCACGGCCTGATCTCCGCACTGAGCCGCCTCATGTCCTCCACGAGATCTCCTCCGCCCGCTCTCGCCTGGAACAGCTCGTCGGTAATGCTCAGCGCGGCGAGGATCGCGCCCTTGTGGGTCTCGACGATGTTCCCGGCGCGCATCGTGTCACGAATGACACGATCGACGTGCTCCGCCACGGCCCGGGTATGCTCCGGGGTCGCGTCACTTCGAATGGAGTATTCGTCGCCAAGGATCTCGACCCGCACCACCGTCTTCTTGGACGTCATCGGGCCTCCACGCCGCCGTGTTGCTGGCTGAGGAACCGGACCCGATCGATCATCTGCCTGGTGCGCGCCCGCGCCGCTTCGAGGCGGGCGTTGAGGCCTTCGTTTTCGCGCTCCAGGAACTGCAGGCGCTCCGGAGATACCTGGCCCTTCACCCCCGTCGACTCGAGGCCCTTTACCTTCGCCTCCGCCTGCAGCGCGCGCCTGCGGAAGGCGGCCAGCTCATCACCGAGATGCTTGACGAGCTGTTCGAGCTCCATGAACGCCGCTCTTTCCGGGCTAACGCTTTCGGATACCAAGCTCATCCTCGAGTGCTTTCAGTATTTTCTCGGTTCTTCCCTGCACTTCCTTGTCCTTTAGAGTGCGCTCGGGATGTCTGAACGTCAACGCCCACGCCAGACTCCGCGACCCTTCGGGTATTCCCTGACCGCGGAACTCGTCGAAAAGAGTGATGCTCTCCAGCAGCTCCCCGCCCTCCCGCCGAATGACCCCCTCGATCTGCTCGGCGGTGATCCTTCCTTCAGCCACGAGCGCGAGATCTACCTGCGCGGGCGGCGTCACCGGCAGGGGGCGGTACCGGGTCGTTCGGGGTCCAGCCTGGTCGATTGCCGAGAGGTCGATCTCGAGTCCGAACGCGGGCCGCGCCCAGGGAGGTGAGTCGAGCTTGACGCTTCTGACCGCTCCTACCGGCTGACCAGCGAGCACGATCTCCCAGAGGCAGTCTCCCGCACCGGGTTTCAGCTCGCTCCGCATGCGGGGGAAGGCGGCCTCGACGGTTATTTCCGCCAGCTGCTTGACATCCCACTCGTCGTAAGCTTCCGGCTTCGGATCGCTGAAATGCGTTGGTGCCCTCTGTCCCATCACCAGCACCGCGACGTGCATTTCTTCTCGCGGAAGTGCCGCCTTCTTCGGCCCGGGCGACGATGGAACCTCGCCTCCGGGCGAGAACGCCGTTCCAATCTCGAACAGCCGCACGTTACCCTGCATGTGACGAAGGTTGTGCTCTGCGCGCGCCGCCAGCGTCGTCAAAAGGTCGCCCCGGAGAAACGCTTCGTCCTCAGCGAGCGGATTCATGACTCGCACCGTTCCACCCTTGCCTTCGCCGACGAATGGCATCGGGCGTACTTCGAGCAATCCCGCGCTGACGAGTGCGTCCGTAACGCGTTTGATCACGGCAACGAGCGGGGCGTCGGGAACGGCACTGGCGCGGAAAGGGCGGAGCTCCGATGAAAACGAATCGTAGCCGCGAAGCCGGGCAATTTCCTCGATCAGATCGATGTCGGCGCGCACGTCGTGGCGCCAGCTCGGCGGTGTGACCTTGAGCACGTCCTTCGCCTCGGGCGCGAGCCGGAAGCCGACCGACCGCAGATTGCGCTCGACCTCTCCCGCTTCGACCGGCTCGCCGAGAATGCGCGCTGCGCGCACGAGCTTGAGCGAGACGGGGATCGGCCGCCTGGGCAGTGGATACAGATCGATCGGACTTCCCTGCGGGATTCCGCCCGCGACTGACAGCAGCAGCCTCACCGCGTAATCGACGAGGCTGGGGATAGCATCCACGTCGACGCCGCGCTCGAACCTGTAGCTCGCGTCAGTGGAGATTCCGAGTCCGCGGCGCATCCCGCGGATCCGCGCGGGATCGAAAGCCGCGACCTCGAGGAAGATATCGGTGGTGTCCTCGGTGACCTCGCTGCCGCGTCCACCGATCACTCCCGCGATTGCTTGCGCCTTTTCGCCATCGCCGATCACCAGTGCTCCGGCGCGCAGCGTTCGATCGACGCCGTCGAGCGTCTTGATCAGCTCTTCGCCGCGAGTTTTTCTCACCACCACGGTTCGATGCGCGAGGCGCTGAAGATCGAAGGCATGCATCGGCTGACCGAAGCCGAAGAGCATGTAGTTCGTCGCGTCGACGACGTTGTTTATCGGGCGTGCGCCGACCGATCGTATTCGCCGCGCCAGCCACTCCGGGCTCGGACCGATCTTGAGTCCGGTGATTACAGAGCCGCAATACCGGAGGCACCCTTCGGTGTCTTCTATCCGCACCGTTACATCGGCGACCTTGCCCGAGGTTCCCTTGACCGTGTGGGTCCGGATCACGAACGGCCGCTCGTCCGCGATCCCCGGACGCGTGATCGTCGCTCCGGTCGCGGCCGCTATCTCGCGGGCAAGGCCCTCGTGCGAGAGCAGATCCGGACGGTTGGGAAGAACATCGATCACCAGCCGCGTATCTCCGATCGGCATTGCTTCGAGGAACGGTGTTCCGGGCGCGGCATCGATGTTCAGGGCCATGATGCCCGCGCTGTCCTCGCCCAGTCCCAGCTCCCGCGCCGAGCAGAGCATTCCCTCGGAGGTCTCACCGCGGATCTTGCGCTTCTCGATCTTGACGCCGCCTGGCAAAGTCGAGCCCACCGGCGCGAACGGATAGAGACTCCCCGCCGCCACGTTCGGCGCTCCGCACACCACGTCGAAGAGAGTACCTCCGCCCACGTCGACCTTCGTGATCCACAGGTGATCCGAGTTCGGGTGGCGGCCGGCTTCGACGACCTTTCCGATGACGATGCCCTGAAGATCCTCGTTCAGGTGGACGAGGTCCTCGACCGTCGCGCAGCGCGCCGTCAGCAGGTCGCGCAGCTCGGGCGGCGTCAGCGTGAATGGAACGATCTCGCGCAGCCACTCGTAGGATGCGTTCATCTTGCGAGCTGATCCAGAAATCTGACGTCGGAGTCGTACAACAGACGGATGTCGGGAATGTCGTAGCGGAGCATCGCGATCCGCGCGGGGCCCATGCCGAAAGCCCAACCCGTATAACGCTCGGTCTCGATTCCAGCCGCTTCGAGGACGGATGGATGGACCATTCCTGAGCCGAGTATCTCCATCCAGCCGGTGCCCTTGCAGCCGGGACAACCCGAGCCGTGACAGAGCTGGCACTCAACATCCATCTCGGCGGACGGCTCCGTGAACGGGAAGAAGCTCGGGCGGAAACGCGTCTTCGTCTTGCCGAACAACCGGTTGGCGAAATAGGTGAGCGTCGCCTTCAGGTCGACGAAGGTGACACCCTCGTCAACGGCAAGACCTTCGATCTGCGCGAACATCGGCGCATGCGAAGCATCGAAGAAGTCACGCCGGTAGCAGTTCCCAGGGCTCAGAATCCTGATCGGGGGCCTGTTCGCCTGCATGGTGCGGATCTGCACCGGCGAAGTATGCGTGCGCAGCATCACGCTGTCACCGAGGTATAGCGTGTCGTGAGCGTCGAGGGCCGGATGGTCCGGCGGAAAGTTGAGCGCGGTGAAGTTGTACCACTCGGTCTCCGCTTCCGGCCCCAGCGCGATCGTGAAGCCGAGCCCGCGGAAGATGTCCTCGATTTCCTCGATTACCTGGGTGACGGGGTGCCGCGCGCCGCGCCACTGTTCGCGCGCGGGCATGGTGAGATCCAGCTTCGCTTTCGCGACGGTGGTCTGCTCGAGCTGCTGCCGCCGCTCATCGAGACTCCGCTCGAGTCTGGCCTTGACGGCGTTTATCAGCGAGCCGGCTTCACGCAAGTCACCAGCGGCAAGCGAGGGAAGCTGCTTGAAGAGCTCGGGCAGTCTGCCGGATTTGCGGCCGAGCAGAGATGTGCGCGCGTCCTCGAGCGCCGATGAGCTGGCCGCTGATGATATCAGCGTCTCTCCCTCAACCGCGAGAGCCGTGACGAGCTGCTGGAATTCGGAAAGCGTCACGCGTCGATGCCGGGAATTGGTGGACACAAATGGAAACGGACTCTGCAGCGCTTATGAGATTAGCGCCCGCAGAGTCCGATTCAAATCCTCAACTGACTTGTAGCGCCTTATGCCGCTTCGAGGGCTGACTTGACCTTTTCGGCGAGCGCTCCGAACGCCGTCGGATCATTGATCGCAATGTCCGACAGGACTTTCCGATCGATCTCGATTCCGGCCTTCTTGAGTCCGTGCATGAACACGCTGTACGACATCCCGTGGAGATGCGCACCGGCGTTGATGCGGACGATCCACAGCTTGCGGAAATCCCGCTTCTTGTTCTTGCGGTCGCGGTACGCGTATTTCCAGCCGCGCTCGACGTTCTCCTTCGCCGCCTTCCACAGCTTGCTCCGGGCGCCGAATGCGCCGCGGGCGGCCTTCATCACCTGCTTCTTGCGCTTCAATCGCGCAACGTTCGATCTGACGCGTGGCATTTGTCTGCTCCGTTACGCCTGAAGCAGGCGCTTGATGTTCTTGACTTCGCCGTTCGTCTGGATGGTGGTGGCCTGACGGAGGTGGCGCTTTCTCTTCGAGGATTTCTTGGTGAGAATGTGGCTCTTGAACGCGCGCATCCGCTTCACTTTCCCGGAACCGGTGATCTTGAAGCGCTTCTTCGCGCCCTTGTGGGTCTTCATTTTCGGCATTGCTGTTCCTTCGTATATGATTCCCGCGCGCGGTCGGCGCCCGGGCTTTCACCCCGCTGCCTCTATTTTGGCGCGAGGATCATGGTCATGAATTTTCCTTCGAACTTCGGATCGCTCTCGATCTTGGAGACATCGGCCAGCTCC
>DASTTD010000046.1:0-2426 GCA_035760325.1 Gemmatimonadaceae bacterium | reverse complement strand
CGTCGTACCTGGCGGCCGGAATCTTGAGCTCGAACGTCGCCTGGCGAATCTGATCGCGCCCACCCGTGATCGACGAGTTGGCGATGAAGCCGCCTACCTGTGCCGCCAGCTGCCGGATCTTGAGGATCGCCGGATCGAGCTGCTCGACTTCGATGAAAGCCTGTCCGGTGCGGATCATCATCGATACGGCGCCGGTATTGAACTGCCCGATGCCCTGCAATGGATCCGCTCCTGACTGCTGGTCGGGTGCCACTGCCGCCGCGCCCATCACTCCTGCCGTTCCACCCGCCGGCGCGATTTTCTGCTGTTCGGCAAATTCTCTTCGGCGGGCGGACATGTCGCCTTCGCTGGCGCCGCCGCTGCCGCCGGCGGGCGCACCGGACGGGGGCGCATTCGAGAAGACGGCGTCCGTCCTCGTCACCGCTTCATCCGTGGCGGAATCCTCCCCGCAGGCCACCAGGGTCAGGATGGAGACAAAGGCCAAAGATGCCATCGGCGCGCGCGCGAATCTTCTCATTTCAGGCTCGTTTAAGGGGTCCGTATCAAAGAGGAGACGCCTCCAGCGGCATTACTTGCACACGACGCCTAACAGCACCTCGAACCGGCGCGGTCGTACCTGTCACCCATCGTCGCGAGATTGAACTCCGTCTCCGTCATGACGCGGTCGCCTGGATGCGCCGCTCGCATGTGCGCGAGGTAGCGCCGGTAATCCGGCACGCCTGCGACCGCGCGCAGGACCGCCGTCCAACGCGCAAGCGCACGCACGAAGTCGATCATCGCCCCGCGGCTCCGGTCGGCAGATAGCGCTCGAACAGGTCGAAGATCCGCCGATACTCGTCCGTCCACGACGATGGCCTCACGAAGGCATGGTCCTCGACCGGATACACCGCCAGCTCCCAGCGTGTCTTGCCCAGCTCGATCAGGCGCTGGGTGAGCCTCACGATGTCCTGGAAGTGGACGTTCACATCCACCATGCCGTGCGCCATGAGAAGAGGGTCCTCGAGCCCTTCCGCGAAATAGATCGGCGACGACCGGCGATATGCGAGGGTATCCTGCTGCGGAAGATTCAGGATGTTCGACGTATAACCCTGATTGTAGTGCGCCCAGTCGGTGACGCTGCGCAGCGCCGCGCCCGCGCCGAAGTATTTCTGCTCGGTGAAAAGCGCCATCAGCGTGATGAATCCGCCGTAGCTCCCGCCGTACAGGCCGACTCGCTCAGGCTCGATGCCGAAGTTCTTCGTGAGATACTTCGACGCATCCACCTGGTCCTGCAGATCGCGCCCGCCCATGTGGCGGTAGATCGCCGTGCGCCAATCGCGCCCGTACCCGTCGGAGCCGCGATAGTCGAGATCCAGAACCGTGTAGCCCCGGGACGCGAGAAGCTGGTGGAACATGTACTCGCGCGGATACGACGACCAGAAATGCCCGACGTTGTGCAGATAGCCGGCGCCGTGCACGAAGATCACGCCCGCGCCGTTCGGGCGCGCCTTCATGTCGCTCGGCCTGTAGATGTGTGCCGGGATCTGAACTCCGTCGGAGCCGGGAATCATCACCAGCTCCGGCACTATCCACGGAAACGACAGCCACTCCGCGCTCGGCGAAGTCGTGAGCTGCGACATCTCCGCGCCGGGACGGTTGCGCATGAGGAAAAGCTCCGGAGGCCGGTTGACGTAGGAGTAGACGTCGGCGATCAGCTCCCCATTGTCGGACACGAGGGCGTCGTGCCTGCCCTGCCTGGTCGTGAGCCTCTGACGCGCCCCGCCGCCCACCGGCAGGCGATAGAGGTGCTCCTCGAATGGAGAAACCTCGTTCGTGGTGATGTAGAAGGAGCGGCCGTCGCCGGAAAGCGCGACATCCCGGACTTCCCACCTTCCCGTCGTGAGCTGTCTCCGGTCGGTTCCATTAGGCAGCACCGTGTACAGGTGGGAGAATCCGTCGGCCTCGGAGGTGAACCAGATGCGGCGCCCGCCGTCGTACCACCCGGCGCAGGAGCGGCATGGACCGCCGACCCACGCCGAGTCACGAAGGGTCTCGATCGCGGTCAACGCACCCGCCGCGTCGACGAGGTGCGTGATGCGCGTTTTGTTGTCCCGCGTGTACGACCTCACCAGCCCATGGGTGCCGGCGTCGTTCCATTCGACCAGCGAGAAAAACCCGCTGGTGGTGTCGGAGCCGAAAGGCTTGAGCCACGTGGCGGTCCCGGCCGGCAGAGTGATCAGTCCCAGACGCCCCTGCTCGGTCACATCTCCAACCTTGGTGCGAACCCGCAGGTCCTCCGTGTAGCCGCTGCGGGTGACGTATTGCGGGACCTCCGTGGCTCGCGTCGCCTGGGTCGGAGTGCGGGTCGCGATGAGCAGCGTGCGACCGGTGGGGGACACGGAGAAGCGCGCTACTTCCTCGCCTTTCTGGAGATACAGAGGCTTGAG
>DASTTD010000045.1:0-3132 GCA_035760325.1 Gemmatimonadaceae bacterium | reverse complement strand
GATCTCGGCGCGGAATGCCTCGAGCCCGGCGCTCATGAACTGGACGACGAGCCAGGAGTCGTAGCGGTCGCACACGAGGGAAGGGCAGCCGTCAGCCTCGCCGTGGATGAGTCGGAGCGCGTTCGTAATCTCTTCCAGGGGGATCCGACGCGAGATCGAAGCCGCGATCCGCGCATCCCACCAGGCCTGGTCGATCACGGCATCAGGATCTGACTCGAGCAGCCGCAGTGATATCTCCGACTCCGGACTCCAGAGGGCCCAGCCGAGGGGTTTTCCGCGCGGGTCGTGAACGAGGACGGCTCCGGCGCCGACGAGAGGCCGGTCGATCACATCGCTGCGGTAGACCCAGGCATGTCCGCCCGCCCACCGGCGGGCTCCCTTGGCGTTGATCCTGGCGACCGTCATGCCCGTGAAATTATCGCGGTCAGTTTGGTTTCGCGGCGATCTGGATCTCCGCCCGGGGGAGTGGCGGGGTGTCCTCTTCGGCCGCTACGCTCGCTCGGGCGGAGCCCCAGGGCGCGCGACCGCCCGCTCCGCGGGGAGGTCGCTGGGTCTCCTGGTCGCTCGCGAAAGCGGCCTGCGAGGACACTCGCCACTCCCCAAGGAGAGTTTCAACTCGCCCGCGAAACCAGCTGACGGATTTATCACGGGCTCGCCCCGCCGATCAATGATCAATGCAGTGAGCCCCGCGGGTTAAATGCTCCCGCGCCGCGGCGGCGCATCGAAAAAGGGCGGAGCTCGCGCATCGATGCCCCGCAAGAAGCGGCGTAGTGCTCCGTGAGTTCTTGGAGCATGGAGGTGAGGTGGGAGGGGTCCCACAAAGCGGCTTCCAGCGAGCGACAAGGAGACCCAGCGACCGCCCGCGGAGCGGGCGGTCGCGCGTTATGGGGCTCCGCCCGAGCGAGCGTAAGCCGTGTGCGGGACCCCTCTCACCTCACCTGCGCGATGCACCGAGAACCGATGGAGGGAGTGCGCCGCTTCTTGCTTATGTAGGCGTCGATGCGAGGAGTCCTTCCGTTTTCGATCGGCGCCGCGGCTGGCGCGGGGGCACTGGTCTACTATCGCGAATACCGCGAGCGCACCCGCCTCGAAAGACTGGGCGCCGCCACCCTCGAGACGCTCCTCGATGCCATCGAGGCCAATGACATGGTCACAGGGGCGCACGTCCGGCGGGTCGCTGCCTATTCCCTTGTCCTGGCCGAAGCCGCCGATCTCGACGAGCGCACGCTACGCAGCGTTGAGCGGGTTGCCCTCTTCCATGACATCGGGAAGCTTCACGGAGCACTCACCGACATTTTCCACGACGTGGGCAAGCTCAGTCCCGAAGACAAGCGCGCCGTCATGACTCATCCACAGCGGGGCGCGCAGGTGCTCGAGCCGCTCGTCGGCTTTTATCCCGATCTCGGGAAGGGAGTTGCAGCGCACCACGAGCGCTGGGATGGGAAGGGTTATCCGCGCGGGCTCAAGGGGAAAAGGATTCCCCTGACCGCGCGCATCGTCGCGATCGCCGACAGCTTCGACGCCATCATCCACCGGCGCCGATACAGTCACGCCAAGAGCTTCGAGGAAGGCACCACCGCTATCGCGCAGGGCCGCGGGACCCAGTTCGATCCGGAGCTGGTCGACCTGTTCCTGAGTCCGCCGGTGCTCGCCGACATCGAGCGCGAAACGCGGAAGGCAAACGGGCCCGTGAGCAGGCACCGCAATCGGCGCCGGAACGAATCCCAGAGCGCGCCGGATCTCAGCTTTCGATGGCGGCAGCCAGCAGGCGCGTCGCGGATTCCGGATCGGAACCCTTGAAGATCGCGTTGATCGCCGCGACCCCGGCCGCGCCAGCGTCCATGATCTGAGGGACACGCTCCGGCGTGATTCCCCCGATCGCTATCGCCGGGAGCTTGCAAAGCTCCGCCAGCCGCTTGAACCCCTCGATGCCGATGGCATCGCCGGCATCGTCTTTCGACGCCGAAGAGAACAGCGGGCCGATCCCCACGTAATCGGCGTCCTTCGCGTTTTCCAGTTCGCGGTCTCCGCCCAGTGATGCACCGATCACGAATCCGGTGGGCGCGAATCGGCGTATCGCGACGACGGGAAGATCGGCTTCACCGACGTGCACGCCCGCCGCGCCGGCCGCCAGCGCGATATCCGCTCTGTCGTTCACGATCACGGGCACGTTGACGGCCGCGATCATCGCCCGGGCAATGTCGACCACCTCCCGTGGCGTCGCGTTTTTCAGCCGCAGCTGCACACAGGTCGCACCTCCGCGCACCGCCGCCGCCGTACGCTCGACGAGAGTCGGCCGCCGCTCGAGTGCATCGTCCGTAATCGCGACGAGACGCAGGATGGAGCGATCGAACACGGACTACCGGCTCGTGGTGGTTCTGCCCGTAGTCGTTCTGCGCCTGGTCGTGCGCGGCTTCGTAGTCGATTTCTTGCGCGCGCGGGCGGACGTCGTCGGCCGCTTGACAACGGGCTTCACGCCCGCTTTTCGCGCCGGCGGGTCGGGCAGCGGTGGGAGTCCCCGGATGCGCCGGATCGCGTTGTTGTGCTGCGCCAGGGTTTGCGTGAACACATGCCGTCCGTCGGGCCTGGCCACGAAGTAGAGATAGTCCACCTTGGCAGGGTTGGCGGCAGCTGCCAGACTCGCCGCCCCGGGCGAGGCAATGGGACCAGGTGGCAGACCCGCGTGCAGGTAGGTGTTGTACGGAGATTTCGTTGCGAGGTCCTTGTACATCACCCGCGCGACGTGCCGACCCATCGCGAACTGCACCGTCGGATCGGCCTGAAGGAGCATCCCCTTCCGCAGCCGATTGTAGTAGACCGCCGCGATGACCGGCCGCTCTTCAGGAACTCGCGCTTCCTTCTCGACGAGCGATGCCATCGTCACCATGTCGTGACGATTGACCTTGCGCTCGGGCAGCAGCGAATCCCACTCTGGCTGCCAGCGTCGCTCGAACCCCCGCACCATTTCGCGAACGGCCTGCGACGCGGTGGTGCCCGCCGGGAATGCGTAGGTGTCGGGGAACAGATAGCCCTCGAGTGTCTCGGTCGGAATGTCGAGACGTCTCCGCAAGGCGGTGTCGCGCACCGCCGAGTCGATGGATTCGGGAGGCACGAACAGGGTTCGGGCGAGGA
>DASTTD010000044.1:0-8709 GCA_035760325.1 Gemmatimonadaceae bacterium | reverse complement strand
GCTGCGGCGCGCCCTTCGCCTCTATAACTTGAGAGAGGTGACTCCGCTCTCTCCCCCGACGCAATCCGCTCCCGGCGCGTGCCCATCATGCGGCGCCACGGCGACCGGTCGCTTCTGCGCGGCCTGCGGCTCACCGCTCACCGGCGCGACATGCGCATCCTGCTCGGCGGAGCTTTCTCCCGGCGCGAAGTTCTGTCATCGTTGCGGTGCGCCGGCCGGCGCCGCTGCCGTCGCTCGGGCGGCGCCGGCGAATCCGCTCCCGTGGATCGTCGCTGCGCTGGCGTTCCTCGCTCTCTTTGCCATGGCGGCGGGTCGCGGCTTCAGCGCTCGGCCGGGCAGCTCTCTCGACGGTTCCCAGAATGCTCTCCCCCAGGCGGGACTCGACGACCGCGGAATGGCGCCGCAGGGTTTACGCGCACCTGATATCTCCAACCTGTCGCCGCAGGAACGCGCCGATCGGCTCTATAACCGCGTGATGCTGCTCGCGAGTCAGGGCAAGACGGACAGTGTCCAGTTCTTTGCGCCGATGGCGATCACCTCATATCAGATGCTGTCGCCACTCAACATCGACCAGCGCTACGACATGGGACGCATCGGAGAAGTCGCTGGCGCGCTGCCACTCGCCCAGGCGCAGGCCGACAGCATCCTGAGAGAGGATGGGAACCATCTCCTCGGATTGATACTCCAGCTGCGACTTGCCGCACTCGGCCGCGATACGACGCGGCTGCGGGACTACGAACGAAAGCTTCTCGCCGTCGAAAAAACCGAGCTGGCGAAGAACAGGGACGAGTACACGCGCCACCGTGACGATATCCTCAGTGCGCTGGAACAGGCGCGAAGAAATCTCGGTGTGAAGCAATGACGGAAGAGAGCACGATTCACCTCGCTCACAGCCCCGACTCGGATGACGCCTTCATGTTCTACGCGCTCGCCGAGGGAAAGATCGACACGGAGGGAATCAGCTACGTCCACGAGCTGCAGGACATTGAGACACTGAACGGCCGCGCGATGCGCGGCGAGCTCGACGTCACCGCCGTGTCGATCCACGCCTACGCCTATCTCTCGGACACCTACGCCCTCCTTCCCCACGGCGCATCGATGGGCGATGGTTACGGGCCCAGGCTCGTTGCCCTGCGGCCGATGACCGGCCTCTCCGTCGCCGGCAAGCGCATCGCTGTACCCGGTCTCATGACGAGCGCCTACCTGGCGCTGAAGCTGTATCAGCCTGATTTCGTTCCGGTGGTCGTTCCGTTCGATCAGATCGAGGCTGCGGTGATTCACGACGAGGCTGACGCGGGACTTCTCATTCACGAAGGCCAGCTTACCTACGAAGACGAGGGATTCCACCTCATCGCCGACATGGGCGCGTGGTGGCTGGATAACACGGGACTGCCGCTGCCGCTGGGCGGCAATGTCATCCGGAAGGACATGCCGCGCGAGCTGCAGAAGAAAGTCTCGCGCCATCTGCGGGCCAGCATTGCCTACGGGCTGGATCACCGGACGAAAGCGCTCGATCACGCCATGCGTTTTGCCCGCGGGCTCGACCGCGGCAAGGCGGATACGTTCGTCGGGATGTACGTCAACTCGTGGACGCTCGACTACGGCGAGCGCGGCCGCGCCGCCATCAGGCTGTTCCTCGACGCGGGCGTGAGGAGCGGCGTCATCACGCGCCCCGTGACGGTGGAGTTCGTTGACGACTGAGCTGGTCGCCGAGCTTAAGCGTCGTGCCGCGCGCTTCGCCGCCGTCGCCACGGTCCAGCAGGCCATCTCGGCGACGATCTCACTCGACGAAGCCTACCACGAGATCTACAAGGCAGTGGCGTCGGTGGTGGACGCGCCCTGCTTCGCGCTGATGATCGCCGATCCCGTCACCGAGACCTTTCACCCGCACTGCGTCGTGGTGGACAACGAGGAACGGGAAGGTGAGAGCCTCCTCGATTTTCCCATGGGAACCGAGACGATCAGCCGCGTCTACGAGAGCGGCGTCCCGAGCATCTCTTCGGAGCCCGAGCGCTGGTGGACCGGCAGCATTTATCAGGTCGCCGCCAAGCGTGAAGTTCTGAGCGAGATCACCGCTCCGCTCGTGTACCGCGACCGCACGCTCGGGGTGATGCAGGTCCTGTCCTACAGGCGCAACGCCTACGACTCGCACGACATGGAGCTCATCATGCTGATCGCGCGGCAGGCGGCGGTTGCGATCGAGAACGCGCGGCTCTTCGCCGCTCAGCGCGACGAGCAGAAACAGACGGAGGCCGCCGAGGAAATTGCGCGCGTCGCGCTGCGCAAGATCACGGTGGCGGAGGCGTCCCGGACCATCCTCACGATCCTCGAGGATGTCATTCCGTCGACCGGAAAAGCCATCGGCGTGATCTCGGAGGATGACCGGTCTCTCAGCTGCATAGCGGCCAGCGGTACCTGCGCCAGTATGGAAGGCCTGGTCGCGCCGGTGGAGCTTACTCCTGTGCGGGCATCGTGGGCGCGCGGGAAACCGACGTTCGTGGAGAACATCCAGGCGGAAACCACCAACCCCGACCGGGTTCCCGCCGAACCCGCCATCATCATTCCATTGATAGCGAGCGACCGCCGGATCGGAGTGCTGCTCGTCACCGCGGAGGATACGGACCCGCAAACGGGGCCTCACATCGATGCGCTGCTACGCCTCGCTCCGGCAGTCGCGCTCGCTGTCGACGTGCTGATACTCGGGGAGCACGAGCAGCGCACGCGCGGGAGAGAGCGAACGCTCGCCGCCGCGCTCGCGACGATGGATCAGCCGGTCCTGATCCTGGGCGTGGACGCGCGGGTGGAGTACGCGAACGCCGCCGCCATTCGCGAGTACGGATACGATGCTTCGGAGATCGCCGGGCTCTCGGTCGACGATTTCGTCGTCGCGTCCGCGCGACTCGCCCGCCGGGAAACCATACCCCCCATCCCCGAGGACAAGGCGCTATGGACCGGAGAGCACGTGCACCGCCGCAAGGACGGCACGGAATTCCCCGCCGCGGTCACGCTCAGTCACATCCGCGACGGCAACGACAACATCTCCGGCCTGGTCATCGGCGTGCGCAATCTCACCGAGGAGCGAAAGATCGCGGAGCACATGAGCCGGACGGAAAAGCTGGCGGCCATCGGAGAGCTCATGGCCGGCGTCGCTCACGAGCTGAATAACCCGCTGACCGGAATCTCCACCTTCGCGCAGCTGCTGCTGGAAGACAAGCTCCAGGCCGAGCAGTTCGAGTCCGTGAATCTCATCAAGCGGGAAGCAGACCGGGCTATCGGCGTCATCCGCGACCTTCTGGTATTTGCGCGAAAAACGGAAGGCCGCGATGTTCCGGTCGACATCAATACCATCGTTCAGCATTCCGTGCGTCTGCGTGCGCTCGCGTCGCGAACGGGCGGAATCGAGGTGCACACCCTCCTCGATCCATCCGATCCTCAGGTTCGGGGAGACGAGCAGAAGTTGCAGCAGGTCGTGCTCAATCTGCTGGTGAACGCGGAGTCGGCGATGCGCGATGCGCCGGTGCGCCACCTTTCGATCGTCACGCGCAGCCGCGACGATACCGTCACCATTGTGATCTCGGACACCGGCCACGGGATGACCGATGCCGTTCGCCAGCGCCTGTTCGAGCCTTTCTTCACCACCAAGCCCCCGGGCGAAGGAACCGGTCTGGGGTTGAGCGTCAGCTACGGCATCATTCAGGCGCACGAAGGGGCCATTTCCGTAGAGAGCGACCCGGAAACCGGAACCGCCTTCACGATCAGCCTTCCCCGGTATCGCGGAGACGACAAATGACCCGCATTCTGATCGTCGACGATGAAGAGACCATCCGCCTCGCGCTCAGAAAGTTCCTGCGGTCGAGGGGATACGAGGTGGAGATCGCCGGTTCCGGCGACCAGGCGCTCGAGATTCTCGACAAGGAAGCCTTTTCGCTGATGCTCTGCGATGTCAGAATGCCGGGTTTGACCGGAGTTCAGGTCGTTCCACTCGCCGTCGAGAAAGACCCCAACCTTGGCATCATCATGCTCACGGCCGTCAACGATGCCGCTACCGCCACCGAGGTTCTGTCCTCCGGCGCCAGCGACTATCTGATGAAGCCGGTGGAGCTGGCTGACCTCCAGCAGGCGGTCGATCGCGCGCTTACCAAGAGGGCAAACCTGATCGAGCGACGGCGCGTCGATAAGCTGATCCGCGAGGAGGTCACCCTTCGCACCGCCGAGCTGGAGAAAGAGAAGGAAGCGCTCCGGCTGATGTCGATCAGCATTGCGGAAACACTCATCAACGCGATGGAGGCCAAGGATCTTTATCTTCGCGGACATTCCCAGCGTGTCGCCGAGCTGTGTGTAGAGCTGGCGGAGGAGCTGGCCCTCGAGGAGCCAATGGTGGAGGATCTTCGGCTTGCCGGACGCCTCCACGACGTGGGCAAGATCGGAATCCGCGAAGAAATCCTGAACAAGCCCGGAAGTCTCACGGCGGAAGAGTTCGATCACGTGAAGTGTCACGTGCGGATCGGACTCGACATTCTCGCTCCGCTTCTCCACATCAAGACTCCGCTTTCCTACATCGAGCACCACCACGAGCACTGGAACGGCGCGGGATACCCGAACGGGATTTCGGGCGAGGCCATCCTGCTGGGCGGGCGGATACTTTGCGTCGCCGACACCTTCGATGCCCTGACATCGAAGCGAGCCTATCGGGATCCTCTCTCCCCGACGGCCACCCTCGAGCGCCTGAAGGTGGACGTGGGCAAGCAGTTCGATCCCCGCGTCTACGAGGCCCTGGTGCGGGTGATAACCAGACGTCTCCAGGCGGCTGCGCCCAAATCAGACTGAGGCGTCGCCATCACTTGACGTCGCACTTCCGTTATCGTATTCCGTCCGATAGATAGAGGCACGGCGCGCGTGGGCGTACAAGGCACGCGACGTGCAGCGGGCGAAATCAGGAATGCACGCTTCTTCCGTGCGTCCGCCGAACACATTACGGGGGGATCCATGCCGAGCGGGGAATCAGGCGAGCCACTGAGATTTGCCGACGACGATGACGCCGATGACATCGGTGGCTTTACTCGTGGCAAGCGCTCGTACGACGATGACGAGGACGAGGACGGTGGCTGGGCCATCAACGAAGATCACAGTGACCGCCTTTGGGACAGCGCGGAAGATGCGGACGATGACGAGGAGCCGGACTCGGACGCTCCGGTCGTAGCGGAAGGGGACGACGCCGACGAGGAAGAAGAGGAAGAGGATCTCTTCGGTGGTGGTGCTCCCCGTGGCCGGAGGGGGCGCCCGAAGGGTTCGGGGAAAAAGCAGGACCCGACGTTGACGGGGGGCGCCGGGGCTGCCGGCGGGAGCGTGTTCGGATCCGGCGCCAGTTCGGGATCCGGTTCCGGACTCGGCGCGACTGCGGGTGATCTCACCGGTGGGCCCGCGGGGCGTACGACGCCAGGCGGCGGATCAGGCGGCGGCTTTGGACAGTCAGGGCGACCCAGCTCTTCCCCTACGGCAGGGGCGTCCGGCTCTCTGGGACGCAGCGGCGGCACGGGCGGTAGCGCCGCCCCAGGTGTTGGGACGAGCGGCGCAAGTCGTTCGGGGTCAGGGACTTCCGCTCCGTCAGCACGCGCAGGCGCTTCGCTTGGCTCGAGTAGCGGAACCCGTCCAGGCGGCACTTCGGGCGGTGGCACCCGTTCGGGTGGCACCAGGAAAAAATCCGCGTCGAAGCGAGCTGCCAGTGGAAGAAAATCGAGCTCGCGAAAGTCCGCGAGCGGGCGGAAATCCGGCGGCTCCCGCTCCACCGGTGGGAGGAAGAAACCAGCCAAGCGCGGGGCTCGTAAGGCCAGCGCCCGGTCGGGCGTCGGACGGAAGAGCGGCGGTCGGAGCGGTGGCAGGAAGCGCTCGTCAGGCGCGAGCAGAAGCCGCTCGTCGGGCGGGCGGAAGGGTGGCGCGAAAGGCCGTAGCGGGTCGTCTTCGCGGAGCCGCTCGAGGCGGTAGATTCCGCCAGCCGCTGCGCCGCACGCGAAGCGCGGTTACTCTCCCGTAACCGCGCTTTTGCCTTGATCGACGAGAGAGTGATGGAAGAGAACGACGAACACGAAGGACCCTGGCGCCGGATACTGCTGGCGGGTACCGCCATTCTCGGTACTGCCGCGGCCTACAATGCCTTCGCGCGGAAAGGTGTCGACCAGCTGACCAATCTCATCGGGGGTGAAGAAGGCGGCTTCGACTGGCGTGACCGCAGGATTGCCTTCACCAGGCGCGGCGACGGGCCGCCGCTTCTTCTCATCCACGGCATTCATCCGTCGGCGTGGTCGTATGAGTGGCGCAACAACGTCGACGCTCTCTCCCGCCACAACACCGTATACACCATCGATCTCCTCGGCTTCGGCAGATCAGACCGGCCGGCCATCCGTTATTCCGCGCGGCTGTACATCTCCCTGATCTCGGATTTCGTCAGCCGCGTGATCGACGCGCCGACGGTTCTCGTGGCATCATCCCTGTCGGGCGCATACGCGATCGTGCTGGCGGCGCGGGATCCACACCGCTTTCCAGCCGTCGGGCTGATCGCGCCGTCGGGGCTCGTGAGCATGAACGAGCCTGCAAGCTTCGGCGGCGAGGCGGGACGATTGGCTGTAGATACGCCCATTGCCGGCACCGCGGTCTTCAACGCCCTGGTCGCCCGCCCGAATCTGCGGCGGTATCTCCGGAGCGCCTACTCCGACGACTCCCTCGTGACGCACGAGATGGTGGAAATCCATTACGCTACCTCGCACCAGCGGGGCGCCCGTCACGCGCCGGCTGCTTTCATGTCGGGGCATCTGAACATGGATGTCCGGAACGCTTTGCGGCGGCTCAGCCAGCCGGCGCTCCTCGTCTGGGGAGAGCAGGGATCGGCGGCACCGGTGGAGGAGTTTCGTGGATTTCGCGAGTTGAAGCGCGACTTCGAGATCTCGGTTCTCGCCCCCGCGGGTGATCTCCCGCACGACGAGCGTGCCGAGGACTTTAACGTTATTCTATCCACATGGCTGAATCGCCTGTCGCTCTCCTCCGCGCCCACGCACGTCACGCACCCTGGAACGCCCGCGGTCTTGCCGCACACGCGACAGCACTCGTAGACGCGGCAGGAGTCCGCCCGACCAATGCCAGCGCGCGGGCCGCTCCAAGCGCGCGCGCGATTCGTTTTTACGTCGCGAGCGGACTGCTCGACCGCCCCGAGGGAACGGGGACCGGCGCCACCTACGGGTACCGCCATCTGCTGCAGCTGCTCTCGATCAAGATCCGGCAGCGCGAAGGCCAGAGTCTCGAGACCATCAAGTCGGAGCTGAAGGAAGTAACCGGTGATGCGCTGGAGAAAAGGATCGCGCAGTCGCTCGCCCCGGCCCTCGGCTCCAACGCGGACGAAGCCGTGGCGCACGATGGTGACATGGTGCTCAGGTGGAGACGGCTCTCGGTCGCGGACGGGATCGAGATTCACGTTCGGGAAGATTCACCCGCGGCGCGAGAGGATGCGGTCGTCGCAATGAGAGAGGCGGTGCGGGCCGCGCTGGGGCGGGCGGATATCCGGTGAAGTGCAACTGTAACTGCAGCTACAACTACAACGGCGACTGACGAGCTGGTAGCTGCCAGGCTGAAAGCTGCCAGGCTGAAAGCTGCCAGCCACCGGGTGTACTGCCGCACGACCCGTCCAGGCGCGATCCAATGCAAAAGCAACTGCAGTTCCTTTTCATCGCGCTGGTGCGATCGCAGCGGTCGTAAGCCAGGTGGCTGGCAGCTTTTCAGCTGGCGGCTACCAGCTCGTCAGTCGCCTCTGGTCTTTGGACACTCTTTACATCAGATACCGAGCAGACCTTTCCCCGCGAAGATGTTCGATCAGCACCTGCTTCGCATTCGCCGTTTCCTCCGGCGTCATCCAGTCGGCGACAGTGTATCGGCGACCGCGCCCCTCCACCGCGATAGCGACTTTTCCACCGCGCATGACGAGCAACGCTCCCGATCCGCGCGGGCGTGAAAGCGGATCCCTGTCCACGAGCTCCAACGGAAGGTTGTAGACGTTCGCCGGATCGCTCGCGGCCATCACGACATAACTCGCCGGCGACGGCTCCTCGAGCGCCACCGCGCGCAGCCACTCCACCGCATCGGGCAGCGCGAACTGCGCTCCTCCCAGTCCCTTCACGAAGTACCCGCGCCTGACCTCTCCGCGAAACTCGAGGCGCTTCAGCTCGCGATAGATCGCGCGCCACGAGACAGGGGGCCGCTCACGACGCCACCAGTCGCGCGAGACGACGCCGTAACGCGCCAGCCACTGGCGCGCGACGCGTTCGGCTCGCTCCTCCTCGGAAAGTTCGGGACCGAGGGTCACCACTCGCCGCAGCAGTGACCACCGTCCGGACCAGCCCGCCGGAGCGCCACCGGGCTTGTCGGGTCGGCGCCACTTCGGAAGCCGGCGCAGATTCGGCCGGCGCTGAACGATCCGCCGGTTCGGTGACGGGACATAATCTGCCGGCAGCCAGCTCGTCGGATCCGGGCTGGTTCGCGGCATCAGCGGCTTCCACCGCGCGATCTCCCGCAATGCTTCGACCGTGTCATTGGTGATCGATCCCCACGCGACCAGCTCGCGGATTGCTTCCCGTACTGAAAGCATCGTCAGGCCTGTGATCGCCTGGATGTCGCGAACGAACGAAGCGCCTTCCCGGGCAATGGTGTCACGGACCGCTTTCGCCT
>DASTTD010000043.1:0-3227 GCA_035760325.1 Gemmatimonadaceae bacterium | reverse complement strand
CAGCTCCGCCGGCAGCGGACTTCGCCCGCCATACAGAGCTTCGAACCGTCCGTGAATCGTGCCCGCTGCCTTCCCCGACAGCTGCTGAAATACGATGGAACGGGCGATGGCATCGAAATGACTGCCCTGGCCCCGCACAGTAAGCCTGCAGGTACCGATGGTGTCGATAACCCGGCCCATCACCGGATCGACTTTTTTCAGGTGAGCGATCGCATTCCGTTTGTGCGTCGTGGTCAAGGTGCTCATCGTCGGGAATATACCGCCGGCCACTGCACCGTCGGCGACGTCCTGGCGCCCTATATTTCGCCCGATGCACTCCGCTCGCGACATGACACCCGCAGAATTCCGCGAGCATGGGCATGCAGTCATCGACTGGATCGCCCGATATCTCGATGAGCCGGAGAAGTGGCCGGTTTTACCCCAGCTCGAACCCGGCGCGCTCGTGCGGGCGCTTCCTCAGTCGCCGCCTGAGCGAGCAGAAGCGATGGGGATGATCCTGGCGGACTTTCACCGCCTCATCGTTCCTTTCACCACTCACTGGAACCACCCGGATTTCCTGGCGTACTTCGCGAATTCGGCGACCGGAGCGGGGATACTGGGCGAAGCGCTCACCGCCGCGCTCAACGTCAACGCAATGCTGTGGAGAACCGGACCCGCGGCGACAGAGCTGGAGCGGGTCACCCTCGACTGGCTGCGGCAAATGCTCGGACTGCCGGAGAATTTCTTCGGCACGATTACCGACACCGCATCCTCGAGCACTCTCTACGCGCTCGCCGCGGCGCGCGAGCTTCACCCCGACCTCCGGATTCGCGAGGATGGGATGTCGGGCCGGCCGGACTTACCGCGAATCACGATCTATTGCTCCGAAGAGGCACACTCGAGCGTGGACAAGGCGGTGATGACGCTCGGCGTCGGTCTCGGCTCGCTGCGTAAAATCCCGACGGACGATGCGCTGCAGATGGACGCTCGCGCGCTCGCCGACGCCATACAATCCGATCGTAATGCCGGAAGCTTTCCACTGGCCGTCGTTGCGACTGTAGGGACGACGTCCACTACCGCGGTCGACCCCGTTCCCGCAATTGCAGACATCTGCGAACGCGAGAATCTGTGGCTCCACGTCGATGCGGCTTATGCCGGTACCGCCGCCATTCTACCCGAGCTGCGACACATCCTGGCGGGATGCGAACGGGCGCAGTCGTTCGTGGTAAATCCACACAAATGGCTGTTCACCCCGATGGACTGCTCGGCACTGTACACCACGCGTCCTGAGCTTCTGCGCCGTGCGTTTCAGCACGTTCCCGAGTATCTCGTGGTGCCCAAAGCCGAAAACGTCGTCAACTTAATGGATTACGGAGTATCGCTCGGCCGCCGTTTCCGCGCGCTCAAGCTCTGGTTCGTGATGCGGAGCTTCGGGACGGAGGGGCTGCAGTCTCTCGTTCGGGAGCACATCCGCATCGCGAAGAAGCTGTGCGAGTGGATCGACCAGGATCCGGAGCTGGAACGAATGGCTGAGGCGCAGTTCTCGACCGTTGTGTTCAGGCACCGTCCTCCCGGTCTGGAGGGCGTGGAGGTGGACGAGCACAACGCGAGACTTCTCGAGCGGGTCAACGCATCCGGCCAGGTCTACCTCTCGCATACCCGGGTCCGAGGGCGCTACTCGCTGCGGATCGCGATCGGTAACATTCATACCAGCGAGGCGGACGTCCGACACGCACTGGAGACCGTCACCGCGGAGGCACGCGGGAGGCCGTAACCATCATTCCGCGTGCCCTTCGGAACGAAGAATGCCGCGCGGTATATTAACGGACCTGACCCACCCGGTTTCAATCAACTAGGCAGGAGATTTTGATGATTGGATTTAATAACAAAGCCGCCATCGCTGCCCTCGTAATGGCGGTAACAGCACCGCTTTCCGCGCAGGAAGCCGCTTCGTGTGACCCCACTGCCAATACCAGGGGCGATATCGCCAAGGCGCAATTCGCGCTCAGCCGCGCGATCAGCGTCGGCGAAGCGGGAGACCCGACGAAGGATCTTCAGGAAGTGCTCCGGCTGGTCGACGCCGGTACCGATAACCCGGTCGCCCGCAACTTCCTCAGAGGCGAAGCCTACGTTCTGCTTCTGAGCCGGCCGAACGCCCCTGCCGTATGGACCCGGGCGCAGCTCGGCCTGACGAAGGACCCTACCACCAGCATCGACCTCTTTGCGGCGGCGGACTCGTCGTTCAGCGCCGTCGAGCGTGATCTTCCCCAGTGCGCCGCTCTTACCCGGCAGTGGCGCCAGCAGAAGCCCTGGCTCAACACCCTCAACGCCGCTATCAACGCGCTCAACGCCGGCCAGCTCGATTCGGCCGAAGCGTTCGCGAAGAGGTCGCTGCTACTGGATAAAAGCGCGCCCTATGCCTACTCCGTCCTCGGCTCGGTCGCGCAAAATCGCATGACCGCGGCGGGGTCTGACGTCGCCAAACGCGCCGAGTTCGGCCGGGCGGCCGCCGAATACTGGCAGCAGACGCTGAAGGCGGCGGGCACCGATACTCTCTACGCGGACGTGCGGACCAAGACCATGTATGAGCTGGCCGCGGCAGCTTCCGATCGCGCGCAGCTCGAGTCGGGTGCGGCCAAACGCGCGGCGGCCCGCGAAGCCATCAAGCCGTGGCAGGATTATATCGCCGTAGCAAACAACGATATACTCCTTGCAGATGCCATCGATCAGCTGTCGACCATGTATTACGCCGCGGGGGACAGCGCCTCGATCCCGACCGTCTACGCACCGATACTCGCGAACCCGTCCAAGTACGGCGAGCTCGCGCTCGTCCACGCCGGAGTCGTCGCCACGCGCAACGGCCGCTACGCCGATGCGACGAAGCTGTTCAGCGCCGCCCTCGAGCAGAATCCGTTCTCCCGCGATGCGCTGAACAACCTCGCGGCGTCCTACATCCAGAACAACGAGTTTTCGAAGGCGTTTCCGTTGATCGACAAGCTCGTGGCGCTGGATCCGAGCAATCCTGACAACCCGATGCTCTACGCGTTCGCGTACCAGGGCCTGTACAAGGCGACGAAGGACAAGAAGCTCCAGAAGATCTATACCGACTCGCTCATCTACTTCAACAACCTGTCGGAGAATGCGCCGGTGCAGGTTTCCGTGCGCGAGTTCACCCGCAGGGCTGATGGCACGGTATTCGTCGGCTCGATCAAGAACCTTGGCAAAGCCACGAAAACCTACTCGTTGAC
>DASTTD010000042.1:0-3140 GCA_035760325.1 Gemmatimonadaceae bacterium | reverse complement strand
CCGACGTTGACACGTGTACGGAATTGCACTCCCTCCGCCTCGAGCTGGGTCAAACGGAGATCGATCACCGATTTCTCCAGCTTGAACTCGGGTATCCCATAGCGAAGCAGTCCGCCGACGCGCTCGCTCTTCTCGAAGACCACAACCGAATGTCCGAAGCGACGGAGCTGCTGCGCGGCAGCAAGCCCGGCTGGTCCCGATCCAACGACGGCGACATTGAAACCGGTCGGGCGCCTCGGCGGACGCGGTATCACCCAACCCTCGGCAAAGCCGCGATCGGCAATCGTCTGCTCGATGTGACGGATCGCCACCGGCTCGTTCACGAGGCCGAGCACGCACGCGGATTCGCAGGGCGCGGGGCAGAGTCGGCCGGTGAGCTCAGGGAAATTGTTGGTTGAATGAAGCGACTCGAGCGCGTCACGCCATTCGCCGCGCGAAACGAGGTCGTTCCATTCCGGGATGATGTTCCGCACCGGACAACCGGTGTCACCCTGACAGAAGGGAACTCCGCAATCCATGCAGCGCGCGCCCTGCGCGCGAGTGGCGGATTCCGGAACCGGACCGTAGAACTCGCGCCAGTGACGGACGCGCTCTTCAGCGGCCTGTCGCCCCGGAGTCGCGCGCGGGATCGTGAGGAATCCTTTCGGATCAGGCATTGGGCGCCCGCCGTCTGCATTCGCTGTCGCGGAGGGCGATGTCACCGAGCCTCAACGGATTACGCATGTCGCGCCTCGCCGAGTCTGAGACCGCGTGGACCAGTCGCCGTCGCCCTCGCGGCTTCGGCCTGAGCCTGCCGCTCGATCGCCTGCCGATACTCGCGCGGCACGACCGCGACGATGCGCTTGAGCGCCCGGTCCCATTGTCCGAGCTCGCGTTTCGCGCGTGCGCTGCCGGTGAAATGCGCGTGCTGCTCCACCAGTCGGCGCAGCGTGTCGCGCTCGCCGAAATCAGTCACCGGCGCGAGATCTACCATTCCGGTATTGCACCGGCTCTCGAGCTCGCCGAATTCGTCGAGCACGAACGCGATACCGCCACTCATGCCGGCGCCGAAGTTCCGGCCGACGCGCCCGAGGACGACGACAGTGCCGCCCGTCATGTACTCGCAGCCGTGATCGCCGACTCCTTCCACCACCGCGATCGCGCCGCTGTTCCGCACCGCGAACCGCTCGCCCGCAACCCCGGCGAAATACGCTTCGCCCGATGTCGCGCCATAGAGCACGGTGTTGCCGATGAGAACCGTCTGATCAGGGATGAACTGCGCGGCGCGCGGGTGCCTTATCACCAGGCGACCGCCCGACAGGCCCTTGCCGACGTAATCGTTCGCCTCACCCTCGAGCTCGAGCGAGAGCCCGCGCGCGGCGAAGGCGCCGAAGCTCTGGCCGGCCGAGCCTGTGAATCGAAGCGCGATGGTATCGTCGGGGAGCCCGACACTACCGTAACGGCGCGCAATCTCACCGGAGAGCGTTGCCCCCACGGCGCGATCGGAATTGGTGATCGCGAAGGTGGCCTTCATGCGCTCGCCATGGTCGAGTGCCGGCTGCGCCATTTCGACCAGCGTCTGGTTCAGCCTGCCTGCTTCCTCCGAGTCGTTCAACCTCAGCCTCACATGGTGTCGCGTGACGCGATCCGGGCGGGTTCGCGCTGCAGGCATCGCCAGGTGCAGCAAGGCGGACAGATCGAGCGTGCTCGCCTTCGCGTTCGTCCCCGGCTCGGACTGGTGCGAACGGAAGAGCGTAGCGGGATCGGCGGGGGAGTCCGACACCGGCAGTACGGCGCGCAACAGATCGGCGCGCCCGATCATCTCGTCCATTGTCCGGAACCCGAGCTTCGCCATCAGCTCGCGCACTTCCTCCGCGACGAAGAAGAAATAGTTGACCACGTGCTCGGGCTGTCCGCTGAACCGCGCCCGCAGCTCCGGATCCTGTGTCGCGATGCCGACTGGACAGGTGTTGAGATGACACTTCCGCATCATCACGCATCCCTCGACGATGAGCGGCGCCGTCGCGAACCCGAACTCATCGGCGCCGAGCAGCGCGGCGACGACGACGTCGCGTCCCGTCTTGAGCTGACCGTCAGTCTGCAGCCGCACTCGCCCGCGCAATCCGTTGATCACGAGGGTCTGCTGTGTTTCGGCCAGGCCCAACTCCCACGGACTACCAGCGCGCATGATGCTGGAGAGCGGGGAAGCGCCGGTGCCGCCGGAATCGCCCGAGATGACAATCAGATCCGCGCGCGCCTTCGCCACACCCGCCGCTACGGTCCCAACTCCCGCCTCGGCCACCAGCTTCACCGACACCGCGGCTTTCGGCGCGATTGCCTTGAGATCGTAGATCAGCTGGGCGAGATCCTCGATCGAGTAGATGTCGTGGTGCGGCGGAGGCGAGATCAGCGTCACGCCCGGCGTCGAGTGCCGCGTCTTAGCGATGATCGCATCCACCTTGTGACCCGGCAGCTGGCCACCTTCGCCCGGCTTCGCACCCTGCGCGATCTTGATCTGCAGCTCGCTGGCATTCACCAGATACTCAGCCGTCACACCGAAGCGCGCGGACGCGACCTGCTTGATCGCGCTGTTGCGATCGGTGCCGAACCGCGCCGGATCTTCGCCGCCCTCGCCGCTGTTGCTGCGGCCGCCGAGCCTGTTCATCGCGATCGCGAGAGTCTCGTGAGCCTCGGCGCCGAGCGCCCCGAAGGACATCGCTCCGGTACAGAAGCGGCGGGTGATGCTGGCAGCGGGCTCGACTGCTTCTATAGGAATTGGAGTGCGCTCGACGAAATCGAGCAGTCCGCGCAGCGTTGATTGGCGGCGAGCCTCGTCGTTCGCGAGCGCGCTGAACTCCTTGAAGGTGGAGTAGTTGTCGTCACGGGTCGCGTGCTGGAGCTTCGCGATGGTGAGAGGGTTCCAATTGTGGTGCTCGCCCTGAACCCGGTACTGGTACTCGCCGCCGGGGTCCAGCTGGCCGACATAACTGCGGGAAAAACTCGGTGAGAGGGACGAGGTAGTCGGTACGAGGTCTGCGGTGGATTCGGCGAACGCACGACTGTGCCGGCGTACAGTTTCTTCCGCGATCAGCTCCATTCCGATGCCGCCAACGCGTGACGGTGTGCCGGTGAAGTGGCGATCGATGAGCTCCGTGCTCAAT
>DASTTD010000041.1:0-4301 GCA_035760325.1 Gemmatimonadaceae bacterium | reverse complement strand
CTCCGCCCGACCCGCCACTGATCTCGAGGCGCTGCGCCAGGACCTGCGCAACGTCTACGACGGAGATCCATGGCACGGATCGTCGATCACCACTGTGCTCGACGGAATCGATGCCGACACCGCCGCTCTGCGTTCGATTCCCCGCGCTCACACGATCTGGGAGCTGGTGTTGCACATGGCGTCATGGACGAGGGAAGTCTCCGCGCGCGTCGCCGGAGCCGACGCAAAGGATCCCGTGGACTGGCCGGAGCCCCAGTTCGCAGGCGGACCCACCGCATGGGACGCGGCCCGGCGGGAGCTTGCAGCGGCACACGCGGATCTGGAAGCGCGGGTCGCGGCGCTTCGGCCGGACGATCTAATGAGGTGGGTCGGAGATCAGCGCAATCCGAAGCTCGGCAGCGGGGTCACGGTCGGGACGGTGATACGCGGATTACTGCAGCACCACACCTACCACCAGGGGCAGATCGCACTTCTGAGACGAGCAGCAGAAACCCGTGGATAGAGCGTTCGAGCTTACTTATGGGAGATCCAAGTCGTGAGTGGGCAGTCGTGAGTTCAAGTGTGCCAGTGGTTTTCAGTGGCCGGCTGGCAATCACCGACAGCCACTGAAAACTTGAACTGATAAACTGGCTAACTCAAAACTTGGATCCCCTCAGCCCGACGCCGGACTCCCGACTCTAAGGAACCCTGGCTCGCGCGATGGTATTGGCGTCTGTTCCGAACCATAGCGTCCTGGTCGGCGCATGGAACACCATGTGCCGCACCGTCCGGCCGCCACTTTTCGCGATCGGAGTCACTGATATCCACGACTCGGTTTTGGGGTCGAACCCTACCAGCCGGTTGGGCTGCACTCCTGTCTCGACCAGCCAGAGACGATCGCGGTCATCCTTGGCCATGGCGTAGGGAAGCGACGTCGCCGCACTGGGCAACGGCCATTCCCTCGTCGCGCCGGTCGCTGGATCGAAGCGACCCAGCATCCCCCGCGTGTAGTCTCCATACCAGACGGCGCCGTCGGCCGTGACATCGAGCCGGCGCACCCGCGTGCGGTCGTGGGGGAGGGTGTATTCGGTGATCTTCAGAGTGGCGGGATCGATCGTCGCGATCTTGTTGGTTCCCACCTGCGCGAACCACGGCCGGTCCTTCCCGTCCATCACGATTCCATAAGGACGCGCGTTCTTCGTGCTGACGTCGGCCACGCGGATCTTTCCGGTCCTCGTGTCGAGATGGCCGACGGCGTTTCCACCCTGCGCGGTGAACCAGATATCACCCTTCTTGTCGAAGATCATCGTGTGCGGATCGCGCGGCGCACCGCCCGGCATGAGATAGATAGCGCTCTTTCCCGTCTCTCCATCCAGAGCTCCTATCCGCGCGTTGCGATTACCCGCGAACCACACCTTCCCGCTCTTGTCGACGATGAGATTGTGCGGGTGCGTTCCGTCCTCGATCTCGAACCGCTTGAACTTTCCGGACACCGGATCGAGGTGGGCGATGTAGTTCCCCGCCTGGCCGACGAACCAGACCCGGCCCCTGGCGTCGACGTAGGGATCGCGTGGCCGGGTCTTTTCCCAGGGAACCGTCCACTCGGTGATCTCGACTGGCGCCCTGGCCGCGGTTTGTGCGGAGCCGCCGGACGTGAGAGCCGTCGTCGCGGCGAGTGCGAAAAAAATGGTGCGCATGCTTATCCTCACCGAATGGGTCGATTTCCAACAGCTTACAAACCAGTGCGGGCGTTTGCCAGTATCGTTCCTGATCCAGGACTACGGCACCCTTCGGTCCAACCGGAAGTTCAGCGCGGACCTTTGGTACATATTTAGGGTTGAGACGCCAGGAAGCGGGATTTAGACGCCAGGAACGCTGGGCATGGATTTTAAACGCCCAGAACTTTTTGGCTCATAAACGCCCAGAACTTTTTGGCTCATCCGTGTGTCTAACAGCAGGTTGTCCAGCCCTCGTACCACCCACCCCGGCCCGTCATGAGATTTTTTGCACTAAAGTCGGCCCTCTTTCTGAGCGTCGCCGCCCTTTCCGCTCCCTCGGCCGCGCAGCAGGCGCAGCAGACCAGGGCAGCCGTTATCCCCCCTGCCCCCAACTGGGACGTCCTGCTTCGCCCGCGCGTGCGGAAGCCCACGCCTACCACCACCGCGATGACGCCCGCGGATCTCGAGACCCGCGTGTACCTGTTCGCGGATGATTCGCTGAATGGTCGCCAGCTCGCGAGCGAAGAGAACTTCAAGGCGACGGAGTACCTGGCCAGAGAAGCGAAACGACTCGGCCTGGTGCCAATGGGAGAGAACGGCACCTACTTCCAGGCGATCAACATGGTCGAGCGCACCCTCGATCCCGCAGTGCGGCTGGCGATAGGTTCGGTTTCTTTCGACCCGTGGACGGATTACGTGGTGCGCGATCAGGGCCCAGGGGCCAGGTCGCTCGACGGAGTGCAGGCGATCTATGGCGGTAATCTGGCCGACTCAGCCTCTGTCATTGATCCCGCTCTGGCGGCTGGAAAACTGGTTGTGCTCACGGTTCCCAGCACCGGCCCCAGTGCCGGTTTAGCAAGGGTAAATCGCGGTCTTCTGACGCGTTACTTCATCAACGCCGCTGGAATCGCGGTGGTCGTGCTCGATCATGCGACTCCGGCAATAGTCGACAGCTGGAGAGAGGCGGGGCAGATGCTCAAGCGTGAGAATCCGGCCTTCCGTCCCGTGCCGGTCCTGCTCTACCTCAGCAGGAAGACGGCTTCGACTCTCCTCGGCGCCGATGTGGACAGCGTCAAAACCGGCGCGCTCGGCGCCACGGTGGCAGCTACGCCTCGCTTCGTCGAGTCGCCGATCAGGTATCCGGCGCGAAACGTCGTCGCGGCGATCCGGGGCAGCGATCCGAGGCTTCGCGACGAGTACGTGGCGCTCGGCTCGCACAACGATCACGTCGATCATGACAGCCGGCCGGTGCCCCACGATTCGATCTATATCGTGAACCACCTCTTTCGCACCGGTGGCGCGGAAGACCCCGCGCCTCGCCTTACGCCCGGGCAGCAGGCTCAGGTCAACGCGATCCTCGCCGACATTCGTCGCAAGACCAACGGCGCATCGGCGCGCCTCGACTCCATCTACAACGGCGCTGACGACGACGCCTCCGGCAGCATGAGCATGCTCGAGATCGCCGAATACTTCGCCGGACAGCGGGTAAAGCCGAAGAGATCGCTGCTCTTCGTCTGGCACGTCGGCGAGGAGGCCGGTCTGTTCGGCTCGGAGTGGTTCACTGACCACCCCACGGTTCCGCGCGAGTCGATCGTCGCGCAGATCAACATGGACATGATCGGCCGCGGTGGGCCGGGCGACATCTCGGGAGTCACCAAGGAGGGAAGGAGATATACCGGAAATCCCGATCACGTTCAGCTGATCGGCGCGCGCCGTCTCTCGACGCAGCTCGGGGACCTCGCGGAAGCAGTGAGCAGGTCGCGGGCGCGTCCACTGCTCGTAGACTACTCCATGGATGCGAACGGGCACCCGCTCAACATCTACTGCCGCAGTGACCACTACGAGTACGCGCGCTACGGCATTCCGATCGTGTTCGTCACGACGGGCGGGCACGCCGATTACCACATGGTGACCGACGAGCCGCAGTACATCGACTACGATCGGCTGACGCGTGTCACACAGTACGTTGCGGACCTCGCCGGCAGGCTGGCGGAGCTACCGACCCGGCCGGTCGTGGATCAGCCGAAGCCTGATCCCAAGGGGCAATGCGTTCAGTAGGCTAATCCGGGTCCGTGCTCAACGCTGAGCCTATCGAAGCTCGCTCAGCACCAGCGCATTGAGGGGGGATGCAAGTGGTGAGTGCGCAGTTCTGAGTTTGTAGTCGTCGGTGGTTTTCAGTTGTCATGACACTGATGACCACTGGCGACTGACATACTCACGACTGTTCACTCGAAACTTGCATCCCCCCTGAGTGTCTCCGTAGCTGGTATTCTTCATCGTCCCCACCCCCGCGCGATGAAGAAACCAGAAAAATCCATCCCTGAGCTCGCCGGTGTCGCGAGCTATCCCCTCGCCGCCCGGATCGGCTACTCCGTCGAGGAAAACGTGCGCCGGCTGCTCCGATTGCACTGGACCGAGCGCCGGTTGATGGACGTGATGCTCGCTCATTTCGCGTCGACTCCCGTGTGGGAAGTGAAATGCGCGCTCGCGCTGCATCAGTGGTATTGCGCCGAGCACGCGGACTGGGTGCGGAAGAGAATTACGGAGATGCGACACCCTGCTCCGCCGCTCGAAGAAGCGCCCGACGCGGCCCTCGACGCTTTT
>DASTTD010000040.1:0-4289 GCA_035760325.1 Gemmatimonadaceae bacterium | reverse complement strand
GCGCTGGCGCAGGACCGCGTGACCATGAACACGCCTGTGCGCTACTACGTGCAGGACGTCCAGGGTTCACGGTGGGTCGACACGACCGCCGGGCGCGTGCTGTTCCACGCGATCGTGCCGAAGGAGATTCCTTTCCAGAACAAGGAAATGAAGAAGAAGGCACTCGGCGAATTGGTATTCGAGAGCTACCGCAGGAGCGGTTTGGAGGGGACCGTGCCGTTCCTCGACCGCCTGAAGGATTTCGGCTTCCGCCACGCGACGCGCGGCGGAATCTCGATTGGAATCGAGGACCTGCACATTCCAGCCGAGAAGGAGACGCTGCTCGCCGAGGCGGACGAGCGCGTCACCAGATTCCAGAAGGCTTACCAGACCGGCAACATCACCAACGGCGAGCGCTACAATAAGGTCATCGACACCTGGACCCACGCCAACAACGACGTGGCCGACGCGATGGTTCGCGCGATGCGCGAGTCGAACGAAGGCTTCAACCCGGTGTTCATGATGTTCGACTCCGGCTCGCGTGGATCGCGCGACCAGATCCGTCAGCTCGCCGGTATGCGCGGACTGATGGCCAAGCCGCAGAAGAAGCTCACCGGCGGAATCGGCGAGATCATCGAGAGCCCGATCAAGTCCAACTTCCGTGAAGGACTGTCGGTGCTCGAGTACTTCATCTCGACGCACGGAGCACGAAAGGGTCTGGCCGACACCGCGCTCAAGACCGCGGACGCCGGTTACCTGACACGCCGTCTGGTGGACGTCGCGCAGGACGTGACGATCACCGAAGAGGACTGCGGGACCATTCTCGGTCTGGAAGTTGGCGCCCTGAAAGAGGGTGAGGACATCATCGAGCCGCTGGGCGAGAGAATCGTCGGCACCGTGGCTGCTGAAGATGTCTACGACGTGCACGAGATCGACGAGTCCGGCCAGCGCACGCTGCTGGTCGAGGCCGGTCAGCTCATCGACGAGGACATGGCCGCCGGAATCGAGGAGTCGGGTCTCGAGACTGTGAAGATCCGGAGCGTCCTGACCTGTGAGGCGAAGCGCGGTCTGTGCCAGATGTGCTACGGTAGAAACCTCGCCACCATGTCGATGGTCGACAAAGGCGAGGCGGTGGGCATCATCGCCGCGCAGTCGATCGGCGAGCCGGGAACTCAGCTCACGCTCCGCACCTTCCACATCGGTGGAACAGCGGCGCGTATCGCCGAGCAGACGGCGCGCAAGTCGAAGGTCGCCGGTACGATCGATTATGGTGACAGGCTCGTCAGCGTCATCAATTCGGAGGGACAGCGGATCGTCACTTCGTATGAAGGCGAGCTGACCATCAAGAGCTCGAGCGACAAGAACGCGTCTGTAGGCGCGCGTCTCCAGGTCCCGCTCGGAGCCACCCTGATGGTAACGGACGGCGACGAGGTGAAGAAGGATCAGATCATCTTCTCGTGGGATCCTTACACGAACCCGATCATCGCCGACGTGGAAGGAACTCTCCATTTCGTCGACCTGATTCCGGGTGAGTCGGTGTCCGAGGAGCTCGACGAGCTCACCGGTCTTCGGCAGACCGTCGTCATCGAGGACAAGGAAAAGAAGTTACACCCACATATCGAGATCTGGGAAACGAAGGGAGGAAAAGAGAAGAGGCTCCGCGACTTCGTGATTCCCGTCGGTGCTCAGCTTACCGTCGACGACGGTAAGAAGATTACAGCTGGTACTATCCTGGCCAAGATCTCGCGCGAAGCATACAAGACCCGCGACATCACCGGCGGTCTGCCGCGTGTCGCCGAGCTGTTCGAGGCGCGCCGTCCGAAGGATCCGGCAACGATCTCCGAGATCGATGGAGAAGTGCGGTTCGGCGACATCAAGCGCGGCAAGCGCGAGATCAGAGTCGTGCCGAAGGACACGCCGGCGGATGCAGAGGATCCGGGGCAGCTGTATGAGGTTGCGGCCGGCAAGCACCTTCGGGTGCACGCCGGCGACTGGGTGAGAGCTGGCGACCGTCTCTCCGAAGGTCCGGTCAATCCGCACGACATTCTGCGGATCAAGGGCCCGCGCGCGGTGCAGGAGTATCTGCTGAATGAAGTGCAGGAGGTTTACCGCCTCCAGGGCGTGAAGATCAACGACAAGCACATTGGCGTGATCGTCCGGCAGATGCTGCAGAAGGTGCGCGTGCTCGAGTCGGGCGAGACGATGTTCCTCGAGGGGGAGCACGTCGACAAGCAGACCTTCAGGGAAGCGAACGACAAGGCGAAGAAGAAGAAAGAGAGCCCGGCCGTCTCCGAGCCGCTGCTGCTCGGTATAACGAAGGCGAGTCTCACGACTCAGTCCTTCATTTCGGCGGCGAGCTTCCAGGAGACCACGCGTGTTCTGACCGACGCCGCGATTCGCGGCGCGCGGGACGAGCTGCTCGGACTCAAGGAGAACATCATTATCGGTCACCTGATCCCGGCGGGTACCGGCATGTACCGTTACCAGGAAGTGGAGATCGAGGGAGCGCCGGTGCCGCCGATGCCGGAGCTTCCGCCCGAGCCTACGATCGCCGAGATCCTGGCGGCGGACACGGATTCGGATTTTGCGCTGCCGGAAGCGGTGGCCGTTCCGGAAGAACTCTGACCAGTGGATTGAGCCCGGGCCTGAAACCTGAAGGTCCGGGTTGATCAATCCGGGCCCGGAGCGTACCTTAGCGAATCAAGGGAGCCTCCTAGCAGCAGACGGCCGGCAGTCGGCTACGCATGCGGAGGCGAAACTCGTGGAGCGCCCATATATGACCTATCGTAGCGTTGTCCGTTTATTCTCTGTCGCGTTGATCGCAGTTCTCGCTTATGGCTGCGATGACGAGGATACCGTCGGTCCGTCCAGCGGACTTCTTCAGGTGGATCCCTTATTCGTGGGCATCGACGAAGGGACCACTCAGCAGCTGACCGCAAGCCTGAACGGACAGCCCGTGGCCGTCAGCTGGCAGAGCAGCAATGAAGCCGTTGCGACGGTGTCAGCCACCGGGCTGGTCACAGGCGTTGCTCCCGGCCGGGTCGCCATCACCGCCTCGATTACCGGAGATCCCGGGCAGCCGCCGCGCGCGTCGAGCGTGACCGTGCTCGAGGTTCTTGGGATAAAGCTCACCAGCGGCGTTCCGGTATCCAATGTCAGCAGCGGCGACCGCGAGCGTTCCGAGGGTCTGCTCTACCACATTACCGTGCCGGCGGGAGCTACCGCGCTGACAGTCACGTTCACGGGAGGGTCAGGTGACGGCGACATCTTCGTGCAGCGTCAAATCCCACCGGACGATTCGGGCGACGAGATAGGCTGCCATTCGTGGAACGGAGGTAACAACGAGGCGTGCACAGTGGCGAATCCGGCGGCTGGAACGTGGTACATCTTCGTGGCCGTGTGGGACCCTTACGCTGGCGGGACATTGACGGCGACGGTCACCCCCTAAACGGCGTAACTCGCGTCCGGCGAAAAGGCCCCGCGTCGCGGGGCCTTTTTTTTTTCGCGGCGTTGCTACGGGTTGGATTCTTGACTAACTCCATACCGCCCGTCATCGTACGAAAGGAGCGCCGACGTCTCCGTGGGAGGACTCTGATGCGCGATGGGTTCGACCTCATTCTGATCCTGGCCCTCGTTCCCGGTATCGTCCTGGCTCAACCGGTCGGCAGTGTACGAGGCGTGGTACGGGATTCCCTGGGCGGCGTGGTGGCTGAGGCTCACGTGGCTATCAAAGGATCCCGGGCTCGAACCGCGACCGCATCCGATGGGGCATTTCGGCTGGTCGGTATCCCTTCGGGTGAAGCCATCCTCGAGGTTCGGCGTCTGGGCTATCGCCCTGTTTCGACGCCGTTAATCGTCGCGGCAGGCACAGAGCTTCAGGTCGACGTGGAACTTGCCCCTGTCCCCGAGCAGCTCGCGCCCGTCCAGATCGACAGGAGGCCCGAGGTGTACGACTCCCGTCTGGCCGGGTTCAACGCGCGAAAGTCAAAGCAGGTCGGACATATCGTAACCCGGGAAAAGCTCGATCAGATGAGCTCCGCGCGGTTCGTGGACGCCCTGCGAGGAATGCCAGGCGTATCGGTGCGGACGCTCAGGGGTGGAGTGGTAACGGTCTCACTGCGGGGAGCCCGGTGCGCTCCGCTGTTTTACATGGATGGATTTCCGGCTACTTCAGGTACCATGGACCTCGACATGATCGACCTCTCGGGGGTGGAGGGGATCGAAGTGTACTCGGGGATGGCGAGTATTCCACCGGAGTTCATGATTTCAGCAGGAGGCGAAGGTTGCGGGGTCATCGCTGTCTGGTCTCG
>DASTTD010000039.1:0-3134 GCA_035760325.1 Gemmatimonadaceae bacterium | reverse complement strand
GTGAGCCGTCAGGAGCGCGCGCTGTCGCCGGTGTCGTTCGCGGTGAGAAAGCGGCTGCCATGGCTCGAGATCAATCTCGCGACCGCATTTCTGGCCGCGGCGGTGGTGGGACTCTTCGAGAGCACGATCGCGCAGTTCACCGCGCTGGCGGTGCTGCTCCCGGTGGTGGCGGGTCAGTCCGGAAACACGGGTGCGCAGGCGCTGGCGGTGACGATGCGCGGCCTCGCGATGCGCGAGATCCGCATCGGCCACTGGCCGCGGGTGGTGCGCAAGGAGGCGAGCGTCGCGCTGCTCAACGGCATCGCGGTATCGCTCACTACCGCGGCCGGCGTTTTCGTCTGGAGCCGGTCGCCGGGACTATCGCTCGTGATCGGCGTTTCCATGATATTGTCGATGGTCTCAGCGGGGATCGCCGGCGTGCTCGTGCCGACTGTGCTGACGATGTTCGGTCAGGATCCGGCGCAGTCATCGTCGATCATACTCACGACGGTGACCGATGTCGTCGGTTTCGCGAGCTTCCTGGGGATCGCCACGATGCTGTCAGCGCTGCTGTGAGCGCGGCGCCATTCGCATAGGTAGAAGCGACGAGGGCTCCGGATTGGTCGTCCGGAGCCCTCTTTCACTCTCTCACCTGCGGCGACCTCAGCGCCTGTCGCTCGTGTAGGGGCCGCTGTCGCCC
Organism: Gemmatimonadaceae bacterium; assembly: GCA_035760325.1. Taxonomy (GTDB): domain Bacteria; phylum Gemmatimonadota; class Gemmatimonadetes; order Gemmatimonadales; family Gemmatimonadaceae; genus UBA4720. The sequence goes on along the minus strand of DASTTD010000039.1, from coordinate 2,455 downwards.
GTGCGGTCGACGTCCGGCCTGTCGGGCCTGATAGCCGGCTCGCTGTTCCCGGTATCATCCACTATCGACTGGGAGCTCACGATCCCGAAAAAGAGCACCTGATCGTCTGGCGAGCTGGTGTCCCGCCCGTAGTAATCGGTTAGCGTGCGGTCCTGCTCAGGGGTGAGAGTTCCGCGGCCAAAGCGTGGCACTCCGCGCAAGCCGTCGGGGGGGAGGGCGTTCACGATCACCGTGTTGTTGTCGTCGTTCAGCTGTGCCGCGCTGATCGGAATCAGGATATTCTCATCCCTTTCGGTGCCAAGCACTTCGCGCTTCACCTTGACCTCGAGGTAACGCACCTTGAGCGCGATGGGATCGGCGATCAGACTCTCAACCCTTCCCACCTCGCCATCAGTGGTTGTCTTCACCTTCCAGCCGCGGATGTCCGGCTGGCCGTCGGCGATCTCGTAATTATCGAGGTCCTCGAGACGCGCCAGATTGTTTCCGCCGGTCAGGCGCGACCTCCGTGCGCGTTCCGCGCGGTCGTTCTCTTCGCGAGCCATTTGATCGTTCATGATATACCTCTCTGTCGTGGTTTCATGTCGGGGCGCGCCGGTTGCGCGCCGCGCGGGCGTGCGCGCCTGCCGCACCGCGTTCGCTAACGCGCGATACGGACGGAATCCGCGTGGACGTAGAGTGGCCGAGTCGCGAGTCGATCGCGGTCGGTCGACCTCAGGTTCCACTCCGTGCTCTGCTGCGTCATGTCAGAAGGCATCGCCCGGACGACTCCGTAGACGTTCACGTTCCTGCCTGCGTTCACTGCGCCGTCGGGCGCCGTGTATGAAGCGTTCTGGTTGCCGCGAACGACGAAAACGTTCTGACCGGTCGTGCCGCCGCTACCCGCCCAGAACCCCTTGTCGCTCGCGACGGTTGCCACTGGTACGTTGTTGAGACTCACCTGCCGGCCGACGAGGTCATCCGCGGTCGTCGCTACGGCCAGGGTGGACAGATCAGTGATCGGCCCCGCGGCTGTCGTGGCGACTCCGGGGTCCGTCATCGGGAAGGGGACTGGCGCTCCGATGTTCTCGCCGACCGCCGGGTCACGATCGCGCATCGACGTGAACCACCAGAGCAGTACCGCGAGGACAATGAGACCGATGACCCACCAGAGCCAGGGGGACCTGCCTTTCTGTTGAATGTCGAGTTCTGCCATTATCGCCTCTGCGTGGCTGGTTTGGAGGACTAACCTTTCCGTGACGCGTCGGTGACGAAAAGCGGGAAGTGGACAGACCCGCATACTCCGTTCCGGCGCTACAGCGACGGATGAGGTTATTCAGAGCGATAATAGTTGTTAAGGCAGTAAACTCCCCCTCTGCACTAGAAAGTCACGGTCACCTGATTCGAGCACGTCGTGCTGCCGGCCTCGCAGATCTTGTAGACGTAGCTGCCACCACCGCGGTTGCCGATGTTGTCGGTATGCGCTCCGTCGTTCGCCGTCGTAATGATCTTCACGTTGTCGCGGAAGACGTCGATGGTTGAAGACGTCGCGCCACTCCAGGTCAGATCAGCTTGTTGCACTCCCTTGGTCTTGTATCCGGCCGCCGACAGAGTGATCGAAGCGGCTTCACCGCTGCTCACGGTTACGTCCTTTGATGTCGTGCTTTGCGCGCCGTCATCGTCGGTTACCGTGAGAGTCACGGTGTACGTTCCCGACGCGGCGTAGCTGTGCGAGGGATTGGTCTCGGTGGAGGTGCCGCCGTCGCCGAAGCTCCAGCTGCGAGCGGCGATCGTCCCGTCACTGTCCGTGCTGGCATCCGTGAAGGAGCAGGTGAGCGCCTGACAGCTGTGGGTGAAAGAAGCCGTGGGCGGGTTGTTTGTCGCCCCGCCGCCGCCGTCGCTGAAGTTGAGCGTGTAGAGCAGAAGGTTGGGCGTCGCCGTGCTGGTCATGCCGCCGATCTTGTCCGGCGTTGCGTTGCTCTCCAGGGCGACCTCGACCGCGCTCGGCGTAGCGCCCGGATTCGCCTGGAGATAGAGGGCCATTGCGCCGGCGACGTGCGGTGTCGCCATCGACGTTCCGCTGATCGTGTTCGTCTCCGTGTCCGAGCCCGCATACGCGGACGTGATTCCGACGCCCGGGGCCAGCATGTCGACGCAGCTGCCGTAGTTCGACCACGACGCTTCCTGGTCAGTCTTGTCGGTCGCGCCGATCGTCATTGCGGGGCCGACCCGCGCCGGAGAATAATTGCAGGCGTTCTGCGGACGCCCGATGAAGTCGCCGTTTCCGGCAGCGACCGCGTAGCTCACGCCGTCGGCGATCGAATTGGTCACTGCATCGTCGAGCGACGCCGATGCTCCGCCGCCCAGACTCATGTTCGCCGCCGCCGCCGCTCCCGCGGCGTGGTGGCCCGTCACCCAATCCACGCCGGCGATCACGCCTGATGTGGTTCCGCTACCGTTGCAGTCGAGGACGCGGACG
>DASTTD010000038.1:0-5826 GCA_035760325.1 Gemmatimonadaceae bacterium | reverse complement strand
CGTGGTGTCGACGACGCCGACGACCGCGCCGGCGGGAATCCTCGCGCCTTCGACGGGTGTGAACGAGAGCAACTGTCCGCCAACCTGGGTGGAAACCACGACTTCGTTCGCTTCGAACGTTCCGTAGGCATCGGGCTCATCATCGCCGCCGCAGGCGAGGGCCACCGCAAACAGCGGCGCCGTACGCCAGCTGAACGTTCCAACGGGACATGCGCGGGGCATCAACGGACCTCGAGGCCCAGCGTGGTGAGAAAGCGCGCGCGGGCCTGGGCAAGCTCCGCGCGGTGGAGTGCGCGCGCGATCCGCGCGCTCAGCACATCCGTCTGCCGGTCGACGAATTCCGCGGCTGTCACCGCGTTTTCCATGAAGCGGGCGCGGGTCTCCGCGGCGATCCGCTCCCGCAGCGCGACGATCTCGTCGTCAGTCGCGATGGCTGCCTCGAGACGGTCGATCGTCTCCGCGTCCTGCGTCACCGCGCGGCGCAGCCTCTCGGTGAACGCCGATTCCTCAGCTGCGACTATCTGTCGCTGCAGCGCGATTACCTGCGCATCGCGACGGTTCGACCCCCAGGTCCAGAGTGTCCACTGAAGCTGAACGCCGGCCAGCCAATAGGAGTCGAAGCGATCGCTGAGCGGGTTGAGCCCGGGACGGCCGTAACCGACGCGGCCAAACGCCGAGACGCGTGGCTTGTCCTCAGCGCCCCGCGCCTCCTCGCGGCGAAGCAGGACGTCGCGGTTACGCGCGAACTCTTCATATTCGGCTCGTGCCCGCAGGTCGGAGAGCGAGTCTCTCGCTCTCCCAACCTGCGCCGAATGGTCAGGCAGCTCGAGCACCGAGGCGGTGTCCAGTGAGCGTCCGGTAAGGTTTGCCAGGACGGCCAGCGACGCACGCCGGATCGCCACGAGCTCGTCGCGCCTCTGGCGTCTCCGCAGCAGCTCCGCCCTAATGGCCTCCTGCTCGCTCGGGAGCGCCGATCCTTCACGCACGCGAGCGCCTGCGACATCGAGCTGTGCCTCGAGGTCGGTGATGGTAGTTCCGAGCTCGCCCATTTGCGCCTGCGCTTCCAGCGCCGCGAAGAATGCATCGTTTACCGCTTGTCTCAGAGCATGCAGTGAGGCGCGGACCCGGGCTTGAGACGCTGCAAGCTCGGCGACTTCCAGCGCCCGGCGGGGACGCGCCGTTGGATCGATCAGTCGCTGCTGTGCGTCGATGCGCGCATCATAGGTGTCGTGCGCTGGCACCGGCGGGGTTGCGCCGCCCGGCAGCGTGATGGGAATCCGGGCAACGTCCGACTGGTACTGACCCTGCCCGATGACGGAGAGAGCAGGGAGCCGCTCGGCGCCAATGTTCTGCAGGCGCAGCCTGGTCTGAGCCGCGAGCAGATCGATCTCCCCGGCGCGCGGATCGCGGGCGACGGCCGTTGCCTGGAGGCCGTCCAGTCGCAAGGTGTCTGCGCCCGGGGACTGGGCGGGAACCCGCTCGATCGGAGCCACCGCAAGGAACAGGATGAGAGCAGAAGTCCGGGAGATCATGGGCGGAGTGCGTTGTGGAAGAACGCGGGCAACTCGGTCTTTCGTACGTCGATGAAGCGCGCGAACTCTTTGTCGTCAAGTGCGAGAATCACCGAGAGCATGGGTCGGGCGGCGAAGGGGAAGACGCACAGCGAAACGAGATTGACCACGAACTGCTGGGGACTGATGCTGCGGATGCGTCCGGCGGCTACCCCTTCCTGGATCTGCAGGCTCAGCTTCTCGATGATCGGTGGTACCACCTGTCCGGGGTCCGCGCCAATTGCTCCGCCGAGGAGCTGGGCGGCCCGCTCCGGGCGGTGATGGAGCTCACTGATGAGATAGGCCGCGAGGAACGGATTGACCGTGAGATTCGCGATGTAGAGCGCGATGACGCGGTCGCACTTCTCCTCGAGCGGGAGATCGGACCCGAGGGTCCCGATCAGCGCGGGAAGCATTCTGCCAGCGACCATCTGGAAGACCGCGGCTGCGAGCCGCTCCTTCGATCGGAAATAGTAGTGAAGCAGGGCCTGGTTGACGCCGGCTGCGCGCGCGATCTCCTGCATCCGCGCGCCGGCGGTTCCATGCCGGACGAAGACCGTGCGAGCGGCTTCGAGAATCCGTCGCTCTGTCTCGCCATCGGGCACGACGGCCGCTTTGCCGCGGGGGACTTTCCGGGCAGACCGGGAGGTGGAGGCGCGGGTCGGAGAGCGCTTACGCTTCTTAATCATATGATTTAATCAAGTAATTAGCACGAGGTAATATTCAACGGGGCTGGCGGAGCGCGCAAGAGGGAACATTCGTTGCGTTTTTTCGAGCTCCCGAAACGAGCGCCCGCTCAGCACAAATTCCTGCTTGGCACTTTGCCGCTTTTGTTGCAGTTTGCAACCGACTTCACTCGCTGGGCGGGCGTGACTGCCCGGACCGGAAAGCAGTCCTGTCTATAGAGAACGCTTCCGAACTCCCACACACTTGCCCCGATGCTCACGCCAGGGACAGCCACAAGATTGCGCAGCCTGATTCTTCTGCCCGCATTGCTCTTGATCGCGATTTCATGTGCGTCGGGTAAGGCAAAGCCAGCGGTCAAGGCTCCGGCGCCGGTGAAGCCCCGTGTCGTCTACGACACCGTGCTCGTGAGGGACCCCGAGCTGGAGAAGCGCCTGATCCTTCTGGAGCTCCGCCTGCTCGAGAAGGAAGCGCAGTTGGAAGATCTGGAGGTTCGCCTCGTGGATACACGTACCGCCGTGGTCAGGGCGATGGCGAAGGCGCAAACGGTGACCAGTCGCGCCGAGGCAGCGTCTGGAATGGCGGAAGCGGAGGTGGCGCTCCAGTCCCTGCGAGCAAGCCGCGGGCAGAATCTTCCCGAGACGATGCAGGTGACGCACCTGGTCAGGCAGAGCTCGCTCGAGTTCGACCGCAAGAATTACGGCGGGGCGCTGTACCTCGCGAATCAGGCAAAATCGCTCGCCGTGTCGTTCCGCAACCGTGCCGCTTCGGCGAACCGCGACGAGCCGCGTCCCGGCGAGAAATCGTTCGCGCTGCCGATCCGCCTCAAGGTCGAGACCAAAGGCAACATTCGGGAAGGTCCGGGAACGAACTACGGCATTGCGTTCGGAGTCGACAGCGGGGCCGTGCTGACCGCGTTCTCCTATACCGAAGACTGGATCAGGGTCAATGACGAGCGCGGACGGAATGGCTGGATTTTCCGCGGCCTCGTCGCTCGCCCCTGATCAGCTGGCTGCTCGCCTCCGCTTGGCGAGGACGGTGCGGTTTCGGCCGTCGCGCTTCGCTTCGTAAAGCGCCTTGTCCGCCGCCGCCATGACCGCGTGAGGCAGGTCAGCATCGCTTGGGAATTCCGCGACGCCGATGCTGAGCGTGACTTTGCCTCCCGGAAATGACTCCGACGCCACTCTCGCTCGCACGTGCTCGGCGATCTCGAACGCCTCGGCCGCGTGCGTTTCCGGCATGACGATGGCGAACTCCTCCCCTCCGTAACGCGCGGCGGTATCCCCGGGTCGGACCGATGCACGCAGGATGTCGGCGACGCGCCTCAGAACTTCGTCACCGGCGGGATGACCGAACTCGTCGTTGTACTTCTTGAAATGGTCGACGTCGGCCATCATCACCGAGAACTCGTGGTGGTAGCGATCGGCCCGGATGCCTTCCTCGTTCAACCGCTGGATCAGAAACCGGTGGTTGACCAGTCCGGTCAGCCCGTCGGTGATCGACAGCCGCTCCAGCTCCTCGTTTTTTTTCTGAAGCATGTCGTTGATGTTGTCGAGCTCGAGCCGACCTTCGCGAAGACGCGACACCATGTGATTGAAAACGCTGGTGAGATACCCGACCTCGCCCCCGCCCCCCTGCGGAAGGTCTACGGCGAGATCACCCGCCGCCACCTCGGCGGCCCCCCTGGTCAGCCGGTCGAGTGGACGCGCGATGAATACGCCGAGCCAGTAGGCGCTCACGGCAACGGCGAGTAGAAGGCCCAGGACGACCAGTATCGAAAAATTCCGGAACTCCCGCAGCTGAGCGAACGCTGCATCAGCGGGAATCGTTGAAACGACGAGCCAGTTCGTTTGCGGGACATTCGATGCGCTACCGATCACGTCCGTGCCTTCGTAGTCGGTGTAGCGCGCGCTGGTGTGCGAAGTCGCGCGCAGCCGCTCGACGGCAGTCCCCGGGATTCGGGTGCCCAGGATCTGCCGGGTGATGCCGCGTGAGCTTGCGATCATGCTTCCCGTGCTGCTCACGACGTAGATCATCCCGGCGCTGTTGGGCGAGAAAGAGCGCATCAGCTGCGCCAGCGGTTCCGGGTTCAGGTCCGCCGCAAACGCGCCAATCACCCGGCCATCGGGACGGTTGATTGGAACCGCGACCAGGAGCTTTCCGGTGCTCGCCGCCGAATCCCACTGCGGCGCCCCGATGAATTGCCCTTCCGTGCGCAGCAGGGATAGCCAGTCCGCGGGGAGATCGGCCGTCGACAAACCATCCCGCGTCGTACCGACGACCTGGCCCTCGGCGTCGAGCACCATCAGCTGACCGTAATCCGCGAAGCGATCGTTGAGCGAGATGAGGTATTCGCGCAGCCGGTCCTGCGTCGGGCGTGGCGGTGCGCCTCCAGCCGGCACCGGCGTGCGGCCGGGAGCGCCGAGGCTGTTCCTGACCTCATCGGATGCGGCGAAGACGCGTAAGTCGTACAGCCGCTCCTTGAGCCAGACGCTCATCGACCGCGCCGTCTGCTCGCTTTGCGACACCAGATCCTGAGTGATCTTCGCTTCGAGCGCCCGCCTGTTCTGCGCGTAGGAGAGTACGAGCGTGACTGCGGACGGAACCAGAGTCGCCACCACGGCGAAGGCGATGATCCGGTTCCGGATGCTGTCGAGGCGGGGGAACCTGACGAAGCGGCCGCGCTCGCGGTTGGGTGTCAGCTCAGCTGCCGTGACCATGTAGCGTTAAAGCTATCGCAGAACGCCTCGCGTCTGCCAATGCGAGCCTGGTCGATCGATCCCGGAATGTCTGGCACGGCATTTCCTTCTGTCGCTGTGTCGAGACGGGTTTGGCCAAACGCGCGTGGGACCCATCGCCAAATCGGAACGTTCGATCATGTTTTGACGCGGTGGCCCCGAATGTGCGGCTCCGTACCATCCTCTGGCTCCGAGCTTTTTTCTGTGAATCTGGAAGATTTTTCATGGGGTGAAGCGATCTCCCCGTATCACTCACAACGCAAAGCGACCATTCGAGAGGCGATCGCACAGCGCCTGCGAAGGGTATGCGCCGACCTTCCCGAGACAGAGTTTCAGGCGCTCGTCGACGAGATGGCGGACAGGCAGCTGCGCGCCGAGCGACGACTTAGCGATCTGTAGCGCGGGCGACCCAGCGTTGTCTGACCTCGCTACTTCGCGATCGAGGTGACGCTGCGCTGCCGTTCTTGACCACCGCAAACTACAACCTCGGAACTACCTGTTATGGGTCAAAGTTGCGAGTAGCCCAGTTGCGGGTCTCCGCGCCGAAACCCGCAACCGTTTACGGGCAACCATCACACCTAACAGGTAGTTCTTGGTTTGTAGCTTTGTTGTCTTAGCGGGCTTCCCGGCCCGCCTTTTAACCGTCCGTGGACAGCTGCGCCGGTGCCGAGGTTGCTGCGGGGCTCGAAGGCGCTCAGGCGCGGAGCGGCCGGGCGACCAGTATGCCGGTCGAGCGCTTGATTGCGGCGACGTAGTCTGGCAGCAAAAGCCGGCTGATCTCCACCACTCCGCCGGAAAGCGGTGCGTGCAGCACGCGCAGGATTCCCGACTTGTCGCGGTAGGCAAACGCGGCG
>DASTTD010000037.1:0-9247 GCA_035760325.1 Gemmatimonadaceae bacterium | reverse complement strand
GAAGCTGGCGCTCTCGCGGATGCCGGTGTCACGCTGAAATTCGGCGGGCGAGTCGAGGATCTCGAAAAGTCTCTCGGCCGATGCCAGGGATGATTGGGCGGTGGCGCGCATCGCGGACAGCTGCTTCAGCGGCTGGAGAAGCCGGAGCACCAGCGTCAGGAAGGCGAGCAGCGTCGCTCCGGTCATGCTTCCCGCCATCAGCACTTCCCGCGCGCCGAGCCAGAGGACGAGGACGGCGATGACGGTCCCGACGATCTCGGTGATGGGCGGGGCGAGCAGCGCCAGCCGCGTCAGCCTCACGCTGCTCCGCGCGTACTTGTTGCTTCCCTCTCCGAACCGCCTCTCCTCGTAGGCTTCCGTTCCGAACGATTTGACGATCCTGATCCCGGCGATCGTCTCCTGGAGAACGCTGGTCATCTCTCCGTGGACGTTGCCGCGGCGGAGATTCCCCTTTCTGAGCTTTTTCAGCATCGGCTGGAGCGCGACCGCGAGGATCGGAAGAATTACCAGCGCCAGCAGCGTGAGCTTCCAGGAGATGCTCAACAGGATGGCGATGTAGACCAGCACCAGCGAGACGTTCTGCAGCGACTGGGTCACTATCTGCGTGAGGATCAGCCGCGTCTCGAAGGTGTCGTTGATCACCCGCGACAGGATCTGGCCGGCCTTCATCTGCGTGAAGTATCCGAGCGGCAAATGCGCGAGGTGGCGGTAGACCGCGTTGCGCAGATCCCGCGTCACGTATTCCTGGAGCGAGGCGCCGAACTGCCCGGCGATCCACACCAGAACGTTCTTCGCGATCACCGCGGCCAGCACGATCATGATCACGTTCCGCAGCGATGCCATCTCGTCGCCGGGAACGATCCTCGTGCCGACGGTGGCGTCCAGCAGGCTCGCCACCCAGCCTTTCTCCATTCCCGTCGGCGGCTGGTGAAACAGGATGTTCAGGAAAGGGATGAGCAGCGCGATCGCGAACCCGTCGAGAAGCGCCGCGCCGAGATTTCCGATTATCGTGATCGTCATGCGCCACCCGTGGGGGCGCAGAAACGGAAGGAGCTTTTTGTAGACGCCTGTCGCCACTACCGGCGGGGCGTGAGCAACGCCAGCGGCAGAATCACTTCCTCAGGGGTCACGCCGCCGTGGAGAAACGATCCCCGGTAGCGGCTCTGGTACTCGCGCAGCTTCGTCGGATACACGAAGAAGCAATCGCTGGTGGCGAGAAGTGTATTGCCGCCGGCGCCGCGGCGCGGGAGCCGCAGCATGTCCTCGTTCGTGAACAGCAGCGCCTGATCCGGACGCTCGGCACGCAGGTCCTCACCGAACTTGTAGCGCAGGTTGGCGCTGGCATCGCGCTTGGCGTAAACCGTCGCGGGGGTGTTGCAGTGGATGGAGCCGTGATCGGTGGTGAGCAGCACCGAGATGCGCCGCCGCGATGCTTCCTTGAGAACGCTGAACAGCGCCGATCGCTGAAACCACTGGCGCGTGATCTGGCGCAGCGCGATCTCGTCGCGCGCGACCTCGAACAGGATCTGCGACTCGCTGCGTCCGTGGGTGAGGAGATCGACGAAGTTGAAGACGAAAGCGCTGACTCCTTCCGGGCCGATCGCCGTACCGAGGTGACGCTCCAGCTCGTCGGAATTGCCGGCGGTGGAAATCTTCTGATAGCGCACCGGAGTTTTTCCGCACAGCTCCTCGAGGTGGGCCTCGAGCAGCTCGCGCTCGTGAGCGTTCAGTGATTCGTCCTCACGGTCCGCGTTGCCCCACCAGTCCGGGAGCCGGGCGGCGATCTCGCCGGGGAAAAGTCCGCTGAACAGCGAGTTCCGCGAGTACGGTGTGGCGGTCGGAAGAACGGCGTAGTAGTGCGTCGTCTCGACATCGAAGAAGGGAGCCAGCAGCGGCTCCAGCCCGCGCCACTGGTCCAGGCGGAGGCAATCGACGACGATGAAGACGGCTGCCTTCTCGCGCTGGAGTATCGGCAGCAGAAACTCGCCGACGATGTCGATCGAGAGCGGAGGACGGTTTCCTTCCAGGTCCCTGAGCCAGCCGGGATACGCGTCTTTCATGTATCCGGCGAACTCGCGGTGCATGTCGGGATAGAGCCCGCGCAGTGATTCATAAAGACCCATCTCTCCCGCGGCGGCGAGGTCGACATCCCAGCGCGTGAGCTCGTCGTAGCGGTCGATCCACCCGCGCCAGTCGAGATTGGTGTCGCGCTCGAGCTCGATGGCGCGGAAGCGCTCGACGAAGCTGCGCGCGATCGCCTGCTGGCGTATCCGCGGTCCCTCCAGGATGCGGGTGACCACGCTCAGGACCTGACGCGGATTGATCGGCTTCACCAGGTAGTCGCGGATGTTCGCGCCGATGGCTTCCTTGAGCGTCGAGTCCTCCTCGCTCTTGGTGACCATCACGACCGGGAGGTTGGGCGCCAGCTCTCGAACATCGCGGTAGACCTCCAGCCCGCGCTTACCCGGCATCTGCTCGTCGAGCAGCAGGATGTCGAACGGGCGGCGCCTGAGGAGCTCTACGGCATCGTCGGCGTTGCTTGCCCACTCTACGGTATAGCCCTTTGAGCGCAGGAAGATGCGGTGAGGCTCGAGGAGCTCGCCTTCATCGTCTACCCAGAGTATCGCTTTTGGGGGGTTCAGGACCGGCGCGGCCATGAATCGGAATGTAGCCGGGCCGCAACTCCGTGCCTAGATTCGGAGGGTGATAGGTCAGCCTCCCCGTTTCACTCTTACAACACCGGTTTTTCGCTTTCGCGCGCTTGCCGCGCTGACGGCGCGCGCGCCGCTGGGCGGTGACAGGGAAACGGTGCTGGCATGTCTTCAGCTCGGGCGATTGTGCGCGGGGCTGCTGCCGCCCTACGCGATATCCCGCGAGCTCACTGTCGAGCGGATCGAGCACACACGGCAATGGGTATCCGCTCTGGCGGTGCCGACCGGGATTCGCGCCGTCGCGTTCAGCATCTTCGGGGCGTTGAACGGATTCGACCGCGCCCGCGCCGGTCTCGCGCTCGCCGACCTTGTCAAAGCCGCGTCCGGGCAGTTAGATGAGGCTTCGCGGTCAGAGCTGGAGACGCTGAGGCAACAGCTGACCGCATCGACGGTCGCCCATGCGCGGCATACGACCGCGCAGCAGACGCCCGTCCCGGCGCCACCCCTCCCCCGCCCCAACCCGTTCCAGAGCTGAACATGGCTGGTCACAGCAAGTGGAAACAGATCAAGCACTACAAGGCTGCCACCGACGCGAAGCGTGGCGCGCAATTCACCAAGCTCATTCGCGAGATCACGATGGCCGCCAAGCTGGGCGGGGGCGACCCGGCGGGTAATCCGCGACTCCGAACCGCTATCGATGCCGCGAAAGCGAAGTCGATGCCGAAGGAGAACATCGAGCGCGCGATCAGGAAGGGGACCGGCGATCTGGAGGGCGTCAATTACACCGAGATCACCTACGAGGGCTACGGTCCCGGCGGCGTGGCGATTCTCATTTTCACCCTCACCGACAATCCCACCCGCACCGTCGCCGACATCCGCCACCGCCTCAGCAGGCTCGGCGGCAACCTCGGCGCGTCGCATTCAGTGTCGTATCTCTTCGAGCGGAAGGGACAGATCTACATCGACGGGGCGAACTACCATGAAGACGCGGTGCTCGAGGCCGCGCTCGACGCGGGCGCCGAGGATTTCAAGGCGGAGGATGATCAGTTCGTCGTGACCACCGATCCGCAATCGCTGCATGCAGTGCAGAAAGCGCTGGAGGTGTCCGGTTACAAGGCAGTGGAGTCGGAGATCGCGCACATCGCCAGGACCACGGTGCACGTCGAGGGGAAGAACGCGGAGTCGCTGGTGAAGCTGCTCGAAGAGCTCGAAGATCTCGACGATGTTCAGAAAGTGGCGGCGAATTTCGACATGGACGTCGAGCAGATGTCGGGTGCGTGATTCACCCGCGCGGGTTGTGCTCGGCATCGACCCCGGCACGGCGGTCACCGGCTACGGCATAGTCCGGAAGGAGGGCCACAATCGCCTGACGCTGATCGAGTGCGGCGTCATCCGGACGAAGCCGCGCGATGCGCTGGCGCGGCGGCTGGCGGAAATTCACGAGGGCGTGACCGAGCTGATTCGCCGCCACTCGCCCGGCGTTCTTTCCATTGAAGACGTCTTCTACGCTCGCAACGTGCGGACGACGGTCGTGCTCGGACATGCCCGCGGCGTGATACTCCTGGCCGGGGCGCAGGCAGGACTGGAGATACACGAGTTTCCACCGGCGGAGATCAAGAAGGCCGTCGCCGGATCGGGCGGCGCGACCAAGCTCCAGGTCCAGTTCATGGTCGCGCGCCTCCTGCGGCTCAAATCCGCTCCGCAGCCGACCGACGCGGCGGATGGAGTCGCTGCCGCTCTGGCGTTTGCGCTGGCGCCGGATTTACCCGCGACCACTCGAGTCGAATTCCCCGACTTGCGAGCGCTGGCGCGTAAAGCCGAAGCGGCCGGGCTCGCGGAAATTCCGGGCCGGACCATCGGAGTGCGTCCCTCTTGATCGGCCAGCTGGTCGGAAAGCTAGTCGCCAAGGACCTCGACTCACTCGAGATCATGACCACAGGCGGAGTCGGTTACGAGCTGACGATTCCGCTCAGCGTCTACGAAACCCTTCCCCGCGCCGGCGATACGGTGACGCTTCACACCTCGCTGGTGGTAAAAGAGGATTCCTGGCAGCTGTTCGGCTTCGCGACCCCGTTCGAGAAGCGGCTGTTCGAGAAGCTGCTCACCGCGAACGGAGTCGGTCCCTCGCTCGCGATCGGCCTGTTGTCGGCGCTTTCGTCGACGCGGCTGATCAAGGCGATCCGGGAGAAGGACATTCCGACGCTGCAGAGCGTCCCCCGGGTTGGGCGAAAAAAAGCGGAGCGGCTCATTCTCGACCTCGGGGATAAGCTGGACGGGCTTGGGGAGGGGGCCGGGACAGGCGCAGCACCGGCTACCGCGGCGGCGGACGACGCAATGCGCGCCCTGGTTTCCCTGGGCTATTCGAGCGGTGACGCCGAGCGGGGAGTGCGGGCCGCACTTGACACTGGCGGTGGGGCGAGATCGGCAGCAGAGTTGATCAGGGCGGCACTCGCAAAACTCGGAGGACGATAATGTCAGTCAAATATCTTTATCTCGTCGTTGCGGCGGTCATGCTCGGGGGTTGCGCCCCGGCGGTCGGGACGTCGGAGATGGGCAGACCTACCGCGCCGCGGAAGGCGAACATTTTGACTGCCGAGGAAATCGTTGGCGCCGAAGCAGACCAGACAACCGCGTACGACGCCATCGCGCGGCTGCGTCCGATCTGGCTGACGCCGCGAGGACCGAGCTCATTTTATGGTACCGGCACCGACTATCCGGCGTTATTCATCGATGGGCAGGCGTTCAGCGACTTCAGAGCGCTGCGCACGATTCAGGCGAATCAGGTGGCTGACATCCGTTTTTACCGGCCTGATGAGGCTGGTGCCGCTTTCGGGCTGCGGGCAGGCAGTGCTGGCGCGATCGAGGTCAGGCTGAGGATCGCCAATCACCCACCGGTGCCTTGACCGCAGGCGCACGCGTCCCCGTCTCGGCGCGGCTCTAATCGATCATCAAATGGAGGCTTCGTGATGTGGATTCGACCGGTTGTCCTGTTACTCACTGCAACCGCGATAGGCTGCGCGCCGCCGGCGAAAGGTCGCCCGACCCGCAACAGCAACGTTCTGACCGCCGAGGAGATGGCGACGACCCAGTTCTACACGGCGTACGACGCGATCCAGAACCTGCGGCCTCATTTTCTGCGTACGCGCGGCCAGACGAATTTCGAGACTGGCAACCCGCCGACGGCGCAGGTCTTTCTGAACGGCCAGAGGTACGGCGATATCGAGACGCTCAGGCAAATGACTGTCGCGTCGATTCGTGAGATACGCTATCTGAGCGCGTCGGACGCTACGACGAAGTACGGGACGGGGTACGTTGCCGGAGTCATCGAGGTGTCGACGAGGTAACGGATGAACGAGCCAGTTTCCCGGCGAGCGGCGACGGCGCTGCGCGCCGGCACGTTTACCGAGTCAGTGATCCGCGAGATGACGCGGGTCGCGAACCAGTACGGCGCGATCAATCTGGCGCAGGGTTTCCCGGACTTCCCGATGCCGGCGCCGATGAAGGACGCGGCCTGCGCGGCGATCCACGGCGACGTCAACCAGTACGCCATCACGTGGGGAAGTCCCGCTCTCCGGCTGGCGATCGCCGAGAAATACCGGATGTGGTACGGGATGGATGTGGATCCGGAGCGCGAGATCACGGTGTGCTGCGGTGCGACGGAGGCGATGGCGGCGACTTTCCTGGCCCTGATCGATCCGGGCGACGAGGTTGTCATCTTCGAGCCCTACTACGAGAACTACGGGCCGGACGCGATTCTCGCCGGCGCGAAGCCCGTGTTCGTCCCGCTGGAGGCGCCGGACTGGAAGCTCGACCCGGACAAGCTGCGCGCGGCATTCAACAACAGGACGCGCGCGATCGTGGTGAACACGCCACACAACCCGACCGGCCGCGTCTTTACGCGGGAAGAGGTCTCACTGATCGCGGAGCTGTGTCAGAAGTGGGACGTGATCGCGATCACGGACGAGATCTACGAGCACATCCGGTATGCGGGTGGGCACCACGTGCTGGCGACGTGGCCCGGAATGCGGGAAAGGACGGTCACGATATCGGGATTGTCGAAGACTTTCTCGTGCACCGGCTGGAGGCTGGGTTACGCGATTGCGCCGTTCGAGTTCACCTCGCCGATCAGGAAGGTTCACGATTTCCTCACGGTGGGAGCGCCCGCGCCCTTGCAGGCCGCGGGCGCCGTGGCGATGGCGTTCGATGCGGATTACTACAACCATCTGGCATTGGAGTACCGCGCCAGGCGCGACCTGATGTGCTCGGCGCTCGATGACGCGGGTTTCAAATACGCCTCGCCTGAGGGATCGTACTATATACTTGCGGATTTCTCGCCGATCTCCAGCCTCGAATCGCGGGAGTTTGCGATGTGGTTGGCGAAGGAAGTGGGCGTGGCGACGGTGCCGGGAATGAGCTTCTACTCGCGACCGGAGCTGGGCAGGTCCGTCACGAGGTTCGCGTTCTGCAAGAAGCTGGACACCCTTGGAAAATCGGCGGAGCGCCTGGCAACGATGCAGGCAGGCGTGTAGCGTGTAGCTTTCCTGGGTGATGTCACGACCCGAAATCACCACCCCGGAGATCATCCCCGACGAGAGCGTAGTCGAGCTCTCGCTTCGCCCTCAGCGCCTGTCCGAGTTCATCGGCCAGGACCGGGTGAAGGAATCGCTGCGGATCTACATCGACGCAGCATTGGCCCGTCGGGAGCCGTTGGACCATACCCTCTTCTTCGGCCCGCCAGGCCTCGGCAAGACCACACTCGCGGAGCTGATCGCGAGAGAGCTGGGCGTCAACGTTCGCAGCACGTCCGGTCCGGCGCTCGAGAAACCCGGTGACCTCGTCGGCACTCTCACGAACCTGCGGGAAGGCGACATCCTCTTCATCGATGAGATACACCGCCTCCGCCCGATCATCGAGGAATTCCTGTATCCGGCGATGGAGGACTACAAGATCGAGATCCGGCTCTCCGAGGGACCGAAGGCGCAAACGATCACGATGCAGATCGAGAAGTTCACGCTCATCGGCGCCACCACGCGGCTGGGGATGCTCACTCCACCGATGCGCGCGCGGTTCGGCATCGAGCAGCGCCTCAACTTCTATCCGGCGAGCGACCTCGAGCAGATCGTCCACCGCACCGCGGAAGTGATGCAGGTGGAGATCGACGACGAAGGTGCGAAGGAGATCGCCAAGCGCTCACGCGGAACTCCACGGGTAGCGAACCGGCTCCTCAGAAGAATTCGTGACTTCGCCCAGGTCCGCGCCGGCGGGAAGATAACCCGCAAGGTCGCCGCTGATGCGCTACAGCTGCTCGAGGTCGATCAATTCGGCCTCGACGACATGGACTCACGGATCCTCAAGACGATCATCGAGAAGTTCGAGGGTGGCCCTGTCGGAGTGAGCACGATCGCGGCGGCGGTCGGCGAGGACGTCGGCACTCTCGAGGAAGTCTACGAGCCGTTCCTCGTGCAGAACGGTTTTCTCCAGCGCACGCCACGTGGCCGCGTCGCCACCGCTCAGGCGTATAGGCATTTCGGCTTCAATCCGCCTTCAACTTCGCAAACCCAGCAACCAACTCTGTTCTAGCGGCTACTGCGAGACGGCGATGAGGATCGTGTGCGCAAGCTCGAGCCCACCGGAGCGATTCCGCTCAAAGACCCACGCGTACTGAGACTGCCGCCACCCGCCTGGCCCCACCGTGGTTTCGTCGACGAGCACCGTCCATACTTCGCCATCGAGCCTCACCGCTCTTTCGCGGGTATCTCGGCTGTTGCTGAGCCCGGGCGGCTGTCCGTGAATGGGAAGGCCGACTGTCAGGAAAACCTCTACAACCCTGGGGCAGCCAGCGTGTACGTTGGGAGCGGGCACCCTCCGCGCTGAACGCCCGCGTGGTCGTCGCGGGGGAGGGGGCGCGGGCACTCCGGCACCCGCGCACTGCGAATAGAAAACGGCACGTCCTTCCGGAACACCGTTCGTCCGCAGAATTTTTTTTCGGGTGTCGATCAGATAGTTGAGCTCTGACTCTGACTGGCTTTCCCGCGGAAAGCTCAACGCGGGCGCGGTTCCCTCCACTCCTGTAAGGAGGTCCGGATAACCGGAATTGGCCCGGTATGGGCTCGAGTCATATCGGAAGCGCGTGAGACGATATGGATAGGCATCGTCACTCCCTTCCAGCTGACCGCGGACGACGGCGTCGAACACCATCGAGTCCACATCGACCAGACTGAGGACCTGCTCTCTTGCTTCACTCCGGACGGGACCGGGGGCGGTTCGGCAGGCAGCGCTCACCGTCAGGCAGCAGCTCAAGGCAAGGATGGCGCGCGGCAGACGCCGGACTGTTTTCTTTCTAATCACCGCTTCAGGCACTGCACAAAGAAGACCGCCCTTGATCCGGCCGTTACTGTTGGGGGATAGTGATCCGCTACGCGCTCCTCTGGCCCATCGTGCTCGCGACATCAGCCTGCATTCCCGACGCGCTCGTGCGTGGAATCGCGGCCGGCAACCCGGGCTGTCTCTACAGCGTCTCACGCACGGACAGGACCGTAGCGCTGACGCTGGACGACGGACCGGATTCCACCACGACGCCCGAGCTCCTCGACGTT
>DASTTD010000036.1:0-3626 GCA_035760325.1 Gemmatimonadaceae bacterium | reverse complement strand
AGCCAATGAGGGTTTGCCGTGCGTGGGCTGTGGGCATCGTGTCCCTCCCAGCGTTTATGGGGGCGTACAATGGTTTTCGCTGGAAGCCATCGGCTAAAATCCGTCGCCCATCCCACGACTACACATAATTATCGCAGGCGGGTCTAACATCTCGGGGGGTGATCTCACCGCTTGGGGGTCTTGCCGCGTAGTGATCTGCATCAGGCAATCGGCTTCCCGCTCGACCAATCCCACACACCGTTGAACCCAAAGGGCGGCCGCCTGTCGGGTGGAAGGTGGATCGTCATCGGCCCTTTTAGTCTCGGACGTGCGGCTTTTCGTCCCTTAGCGAGTGGGCCGGTGTGGCCATAATCCCAGATGGTTTCTGGAGCGGCGGCTTTTAGTCCGGCGATAACTGACGTCGCGAAGTCGTAAAATCATTCGCCCGTCCCGTATGAACGGCCGCTCCTGTTTCACCATTCCGCATTAGCGTTCGCCGCGGGGCGATCGTCTGGGGCAAGTGCGGTTAAAGTTTCCAGCTCGGCCCGAGAATGCGAAGATATAATCCGGACAACACAACCAGCGCCGCCGCGGCCGCGGACAAAAGCAGCAGCGAACCGAGTATGGCCATTTCTCGCTGCCGCGGGCGAGGTCCAACGTAGATCGCCCATCCCGACAGGGTCCAGACGACCACCGCGCTTCCCAACAGCATCCACGATTGAGATCCCATCACGACTGCGATGAGGGCAACGAGTCCGGCGGCCAGCCCGAGCAAGCCGGGCGCCCACTGAGGCAGACCCTCTCGGGAGTCTTCGTGAACAGACAGCGTATTCGCTGCTTCAGGCATCGCCGGCTCCAGGGGCTGTTCGTCCATGAACAATCTATCCTCCCGCTCCACGGCAAACGAATTGCACCTCATCCGCGATGACCTGACGCCTACCGGAGGATACGTGAACAGAATCATGTATGCGGCAACACTGACGGTACTGCTCGTGGGTTGTGAGACCAGTACTGACCCCATCGAGGGGATCGGCGGGAACGGGCCCGGGGGCGGGGCCGTCACCCAGGCACAGGCAAGCGGAAACTGGTCTTTCACCCTGCGTCGCACGACGACCCTCTCGTGCACGGGCGGCTCGCTTCCTGATAATCAGGTGATGCTCGCGCATCTGGATGTCACGAACACCGGGACACTCTCGACGGGGACGAGCACCTGGCAGGCTTCTCCGCCCGGAGTTGTCCGGCCGCTCTCGGGAACGTTGTCCTTCAGCACCGGCCTCACGAACCTTACCTTGTTTCCGTCAGTGACCAATACGTCTGCGGCCATGGAGCTGACCGGCACGTTGACAGCGGCCGGTACCTTCAGCGGAACGCTCAGAGATCCGGCGCCGGGCTTCACCCCGGTATTCAGTGGCAACGGGTGCGAGTATACCGCCACCGGCGTCAAGACGGCTTGAACAAAGACGTCGTTTACGTAAACGGGAAATTCGTTCCACGCGCCGAGGCCCTCGTATCTGTCGAGGACCGCGGGTTCGTTTTCGGTGATGGGGTTTACGAAGTATTGCGAGCGGTGAGGGGGGCGCTGTTTGCCACCCGCTTTCATAATGACCGCCTCGCCAGGAGTCTGGACGGCGTCAGGATCGAGCTGACCGGGCAGGACTCGCCGGCGCGGTTCGTCGAGATCGGGCGCGAGCTGCTGCGCGAAAATGACCTGCTCGACGCGGAAGCGACCCTCTATGTGCAGGTGACGCGCGGAGCGACGACCCGGTCCCACTATTTCCCGCCGAAAGGTACCGCGCCCACGATCTACATCTCGGCCGCGCGCTTCACGCCGTTCACCGAGTTTGCGGAGAGGGGCGCGTCGGTCATCTCGCACCCGGATCTCCGCTGGGGCCGGTGCGATCTGAAGACGCTCAATCTCCTTCCGAACGTCCTTGCGTCGCAGACCGCGAAGGAGCGTGGAGCCTTCGAGGCAATGCTCATCCGCGACGGAGTCGTGACGGAAGGCGCCAAGACCAACTTCTTCGGCGTGGTCGACGGAACGCTTCGCACTCATCCGGCCGACACGCACATTCTGCCCGGCATAACCCGCTCGGTGCTGCGCGATCTCGCCGCCGAGCTGGGGATCGGAGTCGACGAGTCTCCGATCACCGTCGACGAGATTCCCGGGCTCTCCGAGCTGTTCCTCACTGGAACCACCACTGACGTAATGCCGGTGGTGCAGCTCGACGGCCGTTATGTCGGCGATGGGAAACCGGGCGAGCTCACCCGGAAGTTGCAGCGGGTGCTGTCCGAGAGTCTTGCCTCCGGCGGGGATTGATCGCCGCAAATCTCTTCGACAGCGTGGGCGCGGCGATTGATTCAGCTACTCCGGATAACTAGCTTTCGTTTCGTAACGCGCCAGTAGCTCAGTTGGATAGAGCAACAGCCTTCTAAGCTGTGGGTCGGGGGTTCGATTCCCTCCTGGCGCGCCAAGCGACTGTTTGCGCCGTTAGCTCAATTGGCAGAGCAAATGACTCTTAATCATTAGGTTGCAGGTTCGATTCCTGCACGGCGCATTGACTCTGATAGTTGAGATACGATGGCCCAGGTCGCTTGGCTCCCGCCGAGCGGCTTTTTTTTTGGCTCTGCCGCAATCGCACCGGGGTCCCTCGGTCGCGAGGAAAACCGCCCCCCAGGCCTTACTTGACAACTTTGAGGCCGACCCATAATAAGGTGTGTACGGGCGGCTTCCGGTGCCGCTCGAGCTGTCACGCCCGGCGTGAATGGCCCAGGCTTACCTGACTGGCACGTTAGGGAGGGAGTACGCGGCTGATTCGTTGGTCCGTCCTGCTGCTGTGTTTTTCCATGTCGTCCGCTTCACCGACTACTCTCGTCGGTCAGGCCGGCGCATCGAAAGGCTCCGGAGATGTGGAGCCGGTCTACCTGATCATCCGCAGCGATGACGCAGGTATGAGTCACAGCGTCAACAGAGGGCTCGAGAGACTCATCCTGACGGGACTCCCCGTTTCGGTGTCGGTGATGTTTCCCACGCCGTGGTATCAGGAGACAGTCGAGCTACTCAAGCGTCATCCGTCGGTATCCGTCGGAATTCACCTGACGCTCAATTCGGAGTGGAAGAATTACCGGTGGGGTCCGGTCGCGGGACGCAGTGCGGTGCCGTCGCTGGTTGATGCGGACGGCTATTTTTTTGCCTCGTCGGATGACCTTCAGCGCAACAAGGCCGACATCCGCGAGATCGAGACCGAGCTGAGAGCGCAGATCGACAGAGCGCGGCGCTCGGGACTCCGCATCGACTACGTCGATTACCACATGGGGACGCTGACCAAGTACCCGGAGTACCGTGACCTCACCGAGCGACTCGCGCGCGAGTTCGGCTACGGGATGTCGTATTACTTCGGGGAGACCAGTCACGACCCGCAGTATTCGGCGGCCCCCGCGCACAAGACCGACAGTCTGGTGGCGATGGTGAATCGCCTACAGCCACGGTTCAACCTGGTTGTCACGCACGTCGGGATTGACGACCCCGAGCTCGGCGCCCTGGTGGACATGAACACCAGTGGACCCCTTCCCGAGATGAGCAGGAATCGTCAGGGTGAGCTCGATGCGCTTACTTCCGCGCGCTTCCGCGACGCGCTGAAGGCGCGCAA
>DASTTD010000035.1:0-6620 GCA_035760325.1 Gemmatimonadaceae bacterium | reverse complement strand
TGGCGGTCTGCAGTGCCGTCCCCGACCGAGTCGCTTCAATATCGGTTCGACGCTGTATACCTTCCCGCTACGCATGAAGTCTCCCCACCCTTTCCGCGGACGAAAGCCCCGTCTCACGGCGGGAGACGCACCACGCCTCGAGCTCCACGGCCCGAGCCGTCGCGAGCACGACCTCCTGGGCGAGCGCGACGTTCCGGCAACGGCGCTCTACGGCATCCAGACTCTGCGCGCGATGGAGAATTTCGCGATCTCCGGCGTCGAGCTCCGCGAATTCCCGGGCCTGGTCGCCGCGCTCGCATCGGTGAAGGAAGCGGCCGCTCTCGCGAATAACGAGATGAACCTGCTGAGCGCCGAGCTGCTCGACGCCATCTCGCAGGCGGCGCGCGAGATTCGCGAGGGCCAGCACCTCGAGCACTTCCGCGTCGACATGATTCAGGGCGGCGCCGGCACGTCGTCGAACATGAACATCAACGAGGTCATCGCCAACCGCGCGCTGGAGATACTCGGCCGCGAGCGCGGCGACTACGACGTCGTGCACCCGAACAATCACGTCAACCTCAGTCAGTCCACCAACGACGTCTACCCCACCGCGGTAAAGCTCGCGCTGCATTCGGGCATCGCCGATCTGCAGCTCGCGATGATCGCGCTCGCCGCGGCGTTCCTCCTCAAGGGTGAAGAGTTCGGCGCGTACCTCAAGATGGGACGCACCCAGCTTCAGGACGCTGTGCCGATGACCCTCGGTCAGGAATTCAACGCCTTCGCCCATACCATTCTCGAGGACGTCGACCGCCTCGGCGAAGCGCAGGCGCTGATCCGCGAGATCAACATGGGCGCGACCGCGATCGGAACCGGAATCGCCTCGCCGGCAGGGTACGCCGAGAGTGTACGCCGCCACCTCGAGCACATCACCGGACTCCCGCTCATCACCGCGCCTGATCTGGTCGAGGCGACAGCCGATACCGGCGCATTCGTCCAGCTGTCGGGAGTTCTCAAGCGCTGCGCGGTGAAGCTGTCGAAAATCTGCAACGATCTGAGACTTCTCAGCTCGGGTCCGCGCGCGGGACTGGGCGAGATAAATCTCCCCGCGATGCAGCCCGGCTCCTCGATCATGCCCGGCAAGGTCAATCCGGTGATCCCGGAGATGGTGAATCAGGTTTGCTTCGACATCATCGGCGGCGATGTCACGGTGACGATGGCGGCGGAGGCGGGACAGCTGCAGCTCAACGTATTCGAGCCGATAATCGCCTACAGGCTGCTCGGCGGAATGACGTGCCTCGCGCGGGCGTGCCGCGTGCTGCAGGACCGCTGCGTCGAAGGGATCACCGCCAATCGCGAGCGCATGCACATGTTCGTGGAGCAATCCGTCGGGGTGATCACCGCGCTGGTGCCGCGACTCGGGTACGAGACTACCACCGAGATCGCGAAAGAAGCGCTCGAGACGGGCCGCGGGGTTTACGATCTTGTTTGCGAGCGCGGGCTGATGACTCGGGAGGAGCTGGATACTCTTCTGAATCCAGCGGCTATGACGGGGCCGAGGGATAACGAGTAGACAGTCAACTAAGAACGACACAGATGTGAGGGGACAGAAGCATAGCTTCGAGTTGCGAGAATGACGTGCCTGGTCTCGCAACTAATAGCTGTGCTTCTGTCCCCTCAGATCTCTGTCGTTCTCAGTCAAAAAGCGGTAAAAACCGCTCCTCGCTTCCACTCGCAGAACTCTAGGAGCCGGGTTAGCTTGTACGTGCTTCCGTGCGAACCATAGCGTAGCCGTGGCGCGAAGCGCTCAATCACGACGAGATCAAGGAATTCCTCCGGCATGAATGGTCCCGCCCGCCTACGGCGGCTTGCATCCTACGCGCTACCAGTCGCTCTGCTCTTCGCGATCTCCGCCTGCTCCGGCGGCCATCCCAATTCAACCCTGGTTCCCCACTCCGATCTCGGCCGCGAGATCGATTTCCTCTGGGACCGGCTGCTGCTGCTCGGCACCATCGTCTTCGTGCTCACCGAAGCAGCGCTTCTTTTCATCGTCTTCAAGTACCGGCATCGCGAAGGCCAGGGAAAGCCACCGCAGATTCACGGCAGCACCGGGCTCGAGATCACCTGGACGCTGATTCCCGCGGTCATCCTCGTGTTCATTGCCGTCCCCACAGTGCGGACCATCGTGACCACTCAGGCCGCTGCCGCGCCGGGCTCTCTCAACATCGATGTCACCGGCCACCAGTGGTGGTGGGAGTTCAAGTATCCGGAGTACGGAATCACGACGGCTAACGAGATCTACATTCCCGTCGGCAGAACGGTGAATTTCCGCCTGCGTTCGGCTGACGTCATCCACTCGTTCTGGACTCCGCAGCTCGGTGGCAAGCGCGACGTGGTCACGAATCGCACGAATTACCTTTGGCTCACGCCCGACTCATCCACCACCAGTCAGGTATGGAACGGGTTCTGCGCCGAGTACTGCGGGACGGCGCATACCTACATGAGGTTCAGGGTTTTCACGGTGACGCCGTCCGAGTTCGAGTCATGGGTCGCCGGACAGAGATTGCCGGCTCGGTTTGGCGCAGTGGCATCCGCGACACCGGCGCCGGGAACCGGGGCAACGGGAACCGGAGGAGCAGGAACGGGAGCAACGGGAGCCGCGCCGGCACCGGGAATGGTCGCGACATCTCCGGCCCAGTCGCCTGCGGGTGTTCCAACCGAAGCAGCGCAGGGCGCGGCCGAGCGGATTGCGACGCAGAGCTCGGGGACGGGCACAGTGGGCGGAAGAGCTCCGGCAGTCCCGCGAGGGAGAGAGCCTGAAGCGAATCCTGGCGCACAAGCAGGCGCCGACTCCGGCACGGCGCGCTTCGCTTCAGCCTCGGCGATCCCCCCAGGTTACGTATTTCCAAAGGAGAGAATTCCCGACTATGCGGTTCCGAACGCTCCCATTCCGGGGACACTCAGGTTCACGGCAGGCCTGACCGGCAACGCGCACCGCGGACGGCAGATTTTCTCGACCAAGACATGCATCGGCTGCCACGCCATCGCCGGCAATCCGACGGCAGTGGGAGTGCTCGGCCCGAATCTCACGCACTTCGGCTCGCGCAGCACCATCGGCGCGGGTCTGTACCCGAATACGCCGGCATACCTCGCGCTCTGGATCAAGAACGCGCGCGCGATGAAGCCGGGCTCGCTGATGCCGACGCTCGGACTCGACGAGACTGACAGAACTCTGAAAACGAAGGTGACGGCGGCGGGCGGCGGTCTCACCGATCAGGAGATCGCCGACATTGTCGCCTACCTCACTTCACTGAAGTAACCGGAGACAGACTTGGCAACCACTGCATATCCAGCCCCGGCGCACGCAACGGGCTACAGCGGCGAACAGTCGGGCGTATGGAGCTGGCTCACCACCGTCGACCACAAGCGCATCGGGATTCTCTATCTCTACACCGCGCTCTTTTTCTTCATGTTCGGCGGTCTCGAGGCGATAGTGATCCGCGCGCAGCTGGGCGCGCCCAACCAGCGGCTCGTATCGCCCGAGTTCTACAACCAGCTTTTCACGATGCACGGCACGACCATGATTTTCCTCGCGATCATGCCGCTGTCGGCCGCGTTCTTCAATTTTCTCATTCCGCTGCAGATCGGAGCGCGCGACGTCGCGTTCCCGCGGCTCAACGCGTTCAGCTACTGGGTGTACCTGTTCGGCGGAATCTTCATCACCGTCCCGATCTTCTTCGCGGTGGCGCCGGACGGCGGATGGTTCGGCTACGCGCCGCTGACTATCAAGCAGTACTCGCAGGGCCTGAACATCGATTTCTGGGTGATCGGCCTCCAGATCCTCGGCGTCTCGTCGCTGGCGGCCGCGTTCAACTTCATCACGACGATCATCAATCTGCGCGCGCCCGGCATGACGCTGATGCGAATGCCGATGTTCACGTGGATGGCGTTCATCGTTCAGGTGCTGCTGGTGCTGGCGTTCCCCGTGATCACCATCGCGCTGGTGTTCCTGCTGTTCGACCGCTTCTTCGGCACGAACTTCTACAACACCGTCGGCGCCGGGGCTGACCCGCTTCTATGGCAGCATCTGTTCTGGATCTTCGGTCACCCGGAGGTCTACATCCTGATTCTTCCCGCGTTCGGGCTGGTCTCCGAGGTGCTGCCCACGCACTCGAAGAAGCCCCTCTTCGGTTATCCGGTGATGGTCTATTCCGGAATCCTCATCGCCGTGCTTGGCTTCGGCGTCTGGGCGCACCACATGTTCGCGGTGGGAATGGGACCGATTGCGGACACGTTCTTCGGCTTGAGCACGATGCTGATCGCGATTCCCACCGGAGTGAAGATCTTCAACTGGATCGCGACGATGGCACAGGGCGCGATACGCTACACGACGGCGATGCTCTTCGGGATTTCGCTGGTCGCGCTGTTCACGATTGGCGGAATCTCCGGCATCATGCATTCCTCGCCGCCGGCGGATCTCCAGCAGACCGACACCTACTTCATCGTCGCGCACTTCCACTACGTGCTGTTCGGCGGGTCGATCATGGGAATCTTCGCCGGCATTTATCACTACTTCCCGAAGATCACCGGCCGGCTGATGGACGAGAAGCTGGGCCTGTGGCATTTCTGGCTGACCTTCATCGCCATGAACCTGACCTTCTTCCCGATGCATTTCGCCGGGATGCAGGGAATGCCGCGGCGAATTTACAGCTACGACTTCGGTCAGGGCTGGGAAGTGTACAACGCGATGTCGAGCGCGGGCGCGATGATCTTCCCGATCGCGATGCTGATCTTCATCTACAACTTCTTCCGCAGCAGAAAAGTCGGAGCTGTCTCGGGCGCCGACCCGTGGGGCGCGGGAACTCTGGAGTGGACGATCCCCAGTCCCCCACCCGAGTACAACTTCGCGAAGATTCCGACCGTCACCAGCAGATATCCGCTGTGGGAGGGGAAGGAAGCCGACATGGAAAGCGCTCGCGCGAATCGGGTGGAAGGAAAGTCGGCGGCCGCGCTAGGGATCATTCTCCCCTACAGCACCATCAAGCCGCTCATCGTGGCGTTCGGGATGGTGCTGATGTTCTGCGGCCTCATCACGACCCAAATGCTCATCTACGTCGGCGCGGCGATCATGGTAGGCGCGCTGTACTGGTGGCTGCTCAGCCCACTCGAGCCGGAGCACCACTAGGATGACGGCCGCAGCGGGTCACCACTACACCACTACCGGTCTCGACAGCCGCAAGATCGCGATCTGGGCCTTCATCGGCTCCGAGTGCATGCTGTTCGTGTCGCTGATCTCGACGTACATGATCTACAAGGGACGAA
The DNA here is from genome assembly GCA_035760325.1 of Gemmatimonadaceae bacterium. GTDB lineage: Bacteria > Gemmatimonadota > Gemmatimonadetes > Gemmatimonadales > Gemmatimonadaceae > UBA4720. The sequence continues at coordinate 1,322 of DASTTD010000035.1, read as the reverse complement.
GCGTCGTCGGCCCGTTTCCGCACCAGCCGTGGACCAATCCGGCGACCGGCGAGACGTTCCATCCCATCCTGGACATCCCGGTGACGTCGGCGTCCACCTTCGTGCTGCTGATGTCGTCGCTGTTCATGGTGCTCGCTCTCGCCGCGGTGCAGAACAAGAACGTTCCCAAGCACACGCGCGGCGACAGGATCCTCGGCTCCTCGAAGCTCTGGCTCTGGGCGACGGCGATTGCCGGCGCGACGTTCCTCGGATTTCAGGCGTACGAGTTCACCTCGTTCGTGCACGAAGGACTTACGATCAAGACGAATCTCTTCGGCTCCACCTTTTTCACGCTCACCGGTTTCCACGGCGCGCACGTGACCGCCGGTGTGCTGTGGCTGGTCACGCTTCTCGCGATCGACTACAGCCGTGGCCTGGGACCCGCTGATGCGATGAACGTCGACCTCGCCGCGCTGTACTGGCACTTCGTCGATGTGATCTGGATCGTGATTTTCACTCTCGTCTACCTCATCCAGTAACAGGGCGCAACGATGGATACTCATTCGCACCCACCGGATTCCGCCGAAGCGCACGCTCATGTTCCTCACGCCGAGGAAGGGCATGCGCACCCGACGTGGTCGACTTACTGGAAGGTGGCGCTGATTCTTTTCCTCATCACGGTCGCCGAAGTTTGGGCCTACTACATTCCGGCCTTCGTCGCATCGCGCGCGTTCGTTCCTTCGTTGCTGATCATGTCGGCGGCGAAATTCATCATCGTCGTGATGTTCTACATGCACCTCAAATACGATCACAAGCTGTTTCGCGTGCTGTTCACCGGCCCGCTGCTGATTGCCGCACTGACACTCATCTCGCTCCTGTTCCTGTTCGGGCAGCTCATCATCAGGCTCTGATGCAGTTATGATGGCCCTCGCGGTACTTCACCCCATTGCCAGGATCGAGTGGTGGAAGTGGTCGATTCACCCGAGCACGGCCATCGGGATCGCCGCGCTTGGCGCCCTGTATCTCGGGGCGGCGCACCGCTTCCGGCAGGCTCCCACCGCGAAGCAGCACATTTATTTTTTCTCGGGCCTCTTCGTGATGTTCGCGTCGCTGAACGGCCCGCTCCACGACCTCAGCGACGGCTATCTCTTCAGCGCCCACATGGTGCAGCACCTCGTGCTGACGTTGCTGATGCCGCCTCTTCTCATCGCGGGCGTGCCCGACTGGATGTTCCGGCCCGCGCTGCGGAATCGATTCGTCGCCAGCACGGCGCGGTTCGTCACGCGCGCGCAGGTTGCTTTTGTGGTCTTCAACGTCGTAATCGCGGCTTGGCACCTTCCTCC